>JAFSFF010000157.1 GCA_017435375.1 Thermoguttaceae bacterium | reverse complement strand
CGGGGGACGCGGCGTTTCCGTTAATTCAACGGATTTCGACGCAAGGCAAGTTTCCGCGTTACTTTATGATCGACCCGACCGGCCGTTATTTGATCGTTAGCAACAAGAAAACCGGGACGTCGTTCGTTTTCGCGATCGATCAAGAGGACGGAACGCTGAAACCGACCGGCGCCGACGCGATCAAAATCGCTTGGGCGATGGCGGGCGGCTTCGTTCCTTGCGCCGAATGACGAAAGCGCGAGCGGACGAGCGGGAAACGTCGGGAAAGCCCGGTTTTTCTCGCTCGTTTGAATTGTTTGAAAAACGTTGAAAAAATCTGGCTTAGGAGGCGGAGCGAATGGGCAAAGCGGGGAAAATTTTGCAAGAAACGAAGCGTTTCGAGGCGCTGTTGAGCGAAAATTTCGACGCGCAAGGGGCCGACTTGGCGGAAAAGACGAGCGCGGCGGCGGGGGAGCTTCCCAAGGGAATCGTCGAAAAGTTGCTTTTCCTCGCGAAGTTGCAAGCGCAAGCGCAGGCCGGAGAACCGATTAGCGCGGCCGACGCGAAACAGGCCGGATACTGGATCGCGGCGGTTCGACCGTATCTCGATTACGGCGCGGCGCGCGGCAAGAGCGACGTTCTTCGTCGGGCGATCGGCTTGGTCGCTCTCGCGGTCGCGGCTTACTACCTGTATCGCGTTTGGAAGCGGCGACTTTAAGTCGCGAAAAATAAAATTTAACGTTAAAAAGCGTTCCGGGGTTCGCGCCTCGGAGCGCTTTTTTTGTCGGCGCGTTTTGTCATTAATACTATAGAGCGAAAAATAGAGCGGAAAATAAGGGGGAAAACGCGGCGGCGGCGACGCGGCGGCGAAAGTAACGGCGGCGCGACGAAAAATTTCGATTTTTGGGGAAAGAAAACGCGATTTTGCTTGACTCGCCGTTTCGCGGCGGATAAAATCGGATTAACGTTTCACAGAAACGTTAATTTGATTGATATTGCGGGCTTCTTTTGAGGGTCGCGAAGACGGCGGTTCGAGCGCGCGTTTGAGGCAAATAAAAACGCGAACTCCTTGCGAACCGGCGTTTTGAGCGAGAAAAAAAGGTTGAGTTATGCGGAAAAACTGCGTTGATTTAGGTAAGTTGGGCAACCGCGGCTTTACGCTCGTCGAGTTGCTGGTCGTTATCGCGATTATCGGGATTTTGATCGGATTGTTGCTTCCGGCGGTTCAAGCGGCTCGGGAAGCGGCGCGTCGGATGCAATGCGTCAACCATATGAAACAACTCGGGTTGGCGGTTCACAACTTCGAGTCGGCGACCGGCAAGCTCCCGCCGCTCGACATTAATATGGGACACGCGTCGATTTTGCCGCTCCTTTGGCCGTATATGGAGCAAGCGGCGATTTACGACGTCCTGAAAAACTGGCGCGGCGCCAAGGACAAAACGTCCGGGTTCGGCCAAGACCTCTGCCGCTCCAACGCCGGTTCCGGCGACTTTTTTTGGCGCAACACCGACTATATGACCGACGAACTGCGCAAAAACTTCAGCGCGGTTCCGTTCGTGAAGTGCCCGAGCCGTCGTTCGGGCGTCGCCGGGGCCCCGTTGACGAACACGGAGTTGAAACACGACGGCGTTACGCAAAACGGCTTGAAATCCTGCGCGTCCTACGGGCCGCTGGCCGACTACGCGCCGGTTATTTACACCGAGTATAAGTCGCCCGCTTGCACGGACTTCCAATGGGTCGGCGCCGCGGATCAGTACGCCTTGCACGGGAAGAACTTCTCGCCGTTCCGCCGCGCTATCGTTTCGGTCGCCGGGGACGAGCGCACCTGGCAGCCGCGCGACGCGATTTCCCGCTGGATCGACGGGACGAGCAACCAATTTATGTTCGGCGAAAAACACATCCCGATCGGAATGCTCGGCGGCGACTCCGTCGCTTGGCGGCACGACCAAAACTACCTCGCCGCGACGGACTCGAACGGTCGCGACTGGGCGCTGGGCCGCGCCGTTTCGGAAGCGTATCCGCTCGCGTCGGCTCGCGATTATACGAACGCGCAACGTTATTTCGGCTCTTGGCACGCGGGCGTCGTCAACTTCGTAATGGGCGACGGCGCGGTTCGCTCGATTTCGACGACCGCCGCCGGGAAAACGCTCGGCAAGTTCGCGCACGTCAGCGACGGCGGAACGGAAGCGTTGTAAAAACGACGTTTACGTCGCAACGCGCGGCGAGCTTCAAACTCCGGCGAGTTTAAACGGTCGAAAGAAACGGAGGAAACGGTTCGGCGTCGCCGAGGCGAACGCGGCGCGGAGAGAAAAATCGTTCGAAATGGAAAATTTGAAAATTTTTCGAAAACGAGACGAATTTTCTTGACCCGTCCGTTCGGCTTTGATATATTAGACGTTGAAGGCAAGCCCGACCCCGTTTAAAGGTTTGCGACGGCGCGGCGGACGTCGCGTCGTTGTTTCGTCCGTGTTTTCTGCGTTTTGCACAAAACGCGAACGCGGCTTTTCATCGTTTTTTCTCAACGACCGCGCCGTCGAGCGCGAGGAGGATGGAGTTATGTTGAAATTGGTAAATTGGGGGG
>JAFSFF010000156.1 GCA_017435375.1 Thermoguttaceae bacterium | reverse complement strand
AACGTTAACGGCGTCGGCGACGACAAAACGGTTTAAACGGTTTAAGTTGACTTTAACGGTTAACGCGGTTGGAACGGTCGAGACGGCGGGGCGAGCGTCAACGGGTCGAAACTTGAATCGTGAACGCTTCGCCGGTCGTCGACTTTTCCGTTTGCGGAACAAGGATAAAGTTGTCGACGACGACCGGGTTAAACTCCGCTCCGCTAACGATTTGCGGGTCGGCGACGCGGTTCGGGAAGAGTTGGAAGAAGGGACGATTGTTGTAATGCGAACCTTTGGCGCGGTCGAAGTTGAACGTTTCCGCGCCCTTTTTCGGTTCGACAGTGAAAGTCCAAAGAGTTCGTCCGTCTTCCGTTTTTTCCGATTTTAACGATTGCGCCCAGCCGGACTCTTGTTCGACCAACGCGTTTTGCCAAGCCGGGTCGCCGTAAAGGACGAAAACGTCGCGGTCGTAATTGAGGCCGCGGAAGAATTGCGCCGGAAGCTCCATTTCGCCCTTCGCTTTTTGGTCGAGGAGGTAAAGGAGCGCTTGGTTGTTCGCGAAAAACGCTTCCGAAACGGTGAAGCGGCCCGGTTGACCGAGGTAATAGCCCTACGTTCCCCAACCCATAAAGCCGAACCAAGTCGGAACGACGTAACCGACCATTTGGTCGACGTTGCAAGAATGGAAGTAGGCGAGCGCCATCGCGTTCGGGCCGTCGATATCGCCGATGAGGCAGTTGCCGCTGGCGAGGTAGATTTTCGAACCGGAGGCGTGAATTTCGAACGGCGCTTCGCCGGTCGACGGTTTTCCGTACAGTTGTCCGTTTTTGCTAACGAAAAATCCGTTCTTGTAGTTGTAACCGAGCATCCAGTCGCGCTGGGTGGCGTGTCCGGAGGTAACGAAGAGCTGGGCGCCGTCGAGCGATTCGGCGATGGCGCGGGTCGTGTCGTCCGGAGCGTCTTCGAGAACTTCCATCGGGGAGCCCGGCTTTTTAACGCGACGGCGGTTCTTGGCGCCTTCGTCGTAACAGACGCCTTCTTCGAAGAGGTCGAGGTTGATCGCGGTTCCGCCCGCCGCTTTGACCGTCGGACGGTCTTCCACTTGCGCCATTCGGAGCGCGTCGTCGGCGTTAAAACCGGTAATAATCCCCCAAATTACGTCGCCGTAGGGGTCGTCGTCGAGGGCGCGCGTCGTTTGCCAAATCATCGCGAGATTCGCTCGGCTCGCTTCTTCCGGTTTGACGACGAAACAGGCGTATTTCGGGAAAACTTGGCGGAGTTTGCCGAGCATATTCTCGTCGTTGCGGATGAAGACGACGTTAAACTTTTCCGAATGTTTCGCTTTTAACGCTTCGACGGCTTTCGCCCAATCGGCGTCGTCGAGAACCCAAGACGAAGCGATAATCGCGTAACCCGGTTTTTCGGCGGTTTGGGCGTTTTGAACGGGTGGCGTCGAGTTTTCGGCGGCGAACGCGGAGGAAACGGCGTTAACGTCGGCGAACGACGCGGCGGCGGCAAGAGCGAGGGCGGAAGCGAGCGCGGCGAAACGGCGGCGTCGCGGAAGGAGGGAAAGACGCATTGACTTTTCCTGCGGGGTAAAACGGTGAAGGTGGGAAACGAGAAAACGAAGGAGCCGCGTCGGACGTTCGGAAACAACGACGCGGCGTTTTTAGGCGTTAACGTTCGCGAAAACGTTATAGTCGGTTGATTTCGCGGTATTTTAAAAATCGGCAAGTTTAAAATAATCGATAAAACCGGCTTGGTTCGCGAACGTTAACGTTAAAATCGACGGCGCGACAAGCGTCAACGCGTCGAAACTTGGATTGTGATCGGCTTGTCGGGCGTCGTTCTTTCCGTTTGCGGAACAAGAATGAAGTTGTCGACGACGACCGGACGAAACTCGCCGCCGGAAACGATTCGCGGGTCGGCGACGCGGGTCGGGAAGAATTGGAAGAAGGGACGGGCGCCCCGTTCCGAACCGTTCGGGTCGATCAGTTCGAACGACTTGTCGCCCTTTTTCGGTTCGACAGTGAAGGTCCAAAGGGTTCGCCCGTCTTCCGTTTTTTCCGATTTTAACGTTTGCGCCCAACCGGATTCTTGCTCGGCCAACGCGTTGCGCCAAGCCGGGTCGCCGTAAAGCGCGACGACGTCGCGGTCGTAATTGAGGCCGCGAACGTAACTTGCCGAAAGTTGCGCGCCCTCGGGCAGCTTCGTCGGCGGTTCGTTATCGTCGCCGTTGTCTTTCGACTCTTCGTATTCTTCGATGAGCGAAAGGAGCGCTTGGTTGTTCGCGAAGAACGCTTCGGCGAGGGTAAAGCGACCCGGTTGTTCGATATAATAGTCTTGAACGCCCCAACCCATATAACCGAACCAGGTCGGAACGACGTAGCCGACCATTTGGTCGACGTTTGCCGAATGGATCAGCGCGAGCGCCATCGCGTCCTTGCCGTCGATATCGCCGATAAGGCAGTTGCCGCTGGCGAGGTAGATTTTAGAGCCGGAAGCGTTGATTTCGAACGGTTTTTCGTCGGTCGACGGTTTCCCGTAAAGTTGACCGTTTTGGCTAACGAAATAACCGTTTCTGTACGTGAAGCCGATCATCCAGTTGCGTTGGGTCGCGTGTCCGGACGCGACGAAGAGTTGGGCGCCGTCGAGCGATTCGGCGAGCGCGCGGGTCGTGTCGTCCGGGGCGTCCATCGTAATTTCCGGCGCCGCGCCCGGCTTTTTGACGCGTTTGAGATTCTTTTTGAGTTCGTCGTAAACGATTCCTTCGTTAAAATATTGGAGCGCGATCGAGGTGCCGGCGGCGGCTTTCGTCGTCGGGCGGTCTTGCGTTCGCGTCATTCGGAGCGCGTCGGCGGCGTCGTAACCGGTGATAATGCCCCAGATAACGTCGCCGTAAGGGTCGTCGTCGAGGGCGCGGGTCTTTTGCCAAATCGTCGCGAGATTCGCCTTCGTCGCTTCTTCCGGTTTGACGACGAAGCAGGCGTATTTTGGGAAGACCTTAGCGAGTTCGGCGAACGCGGCGTCGTCGGTTTCGCGGCGGATAATTTGGACGTTAAACTCTTCCGAACGTTTCGTTTTTAACGATTCGACGACCTTGGCCCAATCGGCGTCGTCGAGAACTTTCGGGGAAGCGATAATCGCGTAACCCGGTTTTTCGGCGGTTTGGGCGGATTGCGTCGAGTTTTCCGCGGCGGAGGCGGTCGAAACGGCGTTGAAATCGGCGAACGAAACGGCGGCGCCGAACGCGAGAACGGAAGCGAGTGTCGCGAAACGGCGACGTCGAGGGGAAAATTGGGAGAAACGCATTGTATTTTCCTTGGTATAAAGGCGATAGGAAAGCGGAAAGGGGCGGCGACCGAACGAATCGCCGCGCCTCTTATTAATATAAAGGGGAAACGCCGTCAGTCGACGACGATAATCTCGTGCAACGGAACGCTCGGGACGACGAACTTCGCGGCGCCGTCGGCCCAATCGAACGCCAAATCGACGCCGGACGGTTCGAGGCGGAGGCGTTTCGGGCGTTCCGGCAAGCGGAGCGTCGTTTCGACATTAACGACCGGATCGATTTTGTCGATAATGCCGGCTTGCGCGTGCGGGCCGGAGACGTTGACGAGGTGAACCGTCAAACGACCGTCCGGAGCGCGAGCGACCGTAACGTCGAGCGGTCGCGGCGTCGCGAACTCGACGAGCGGTTCCGGGAAGAGACGGCGAAGGGCGATTTGAAGGAGTTCGACGAACGGCGCGCCGGTCGCGGCGACGACTTCCGCGTGTCGGCCTTCCGGCGTCGGCAGGAGCGCGAAACGCCCGGCGCCGAGCTTGCATTCGCGGAGAAGCCAACCGCCGTCGCGCTTTTCGACGTCGACCGTTTCGCCGTCCGCGAGAATGTCCGCCGCCGCGTCGATCGGCGCGCTCCCGATCATAAGAACCGAGCCGCCGCCGCGAACGTATTCGGCGATTTTCGCTTTCAGCTCCAACGGCAAAATATGCGGACGGAAGAGAACGACGAGCGGATAATCGGCCATTTTTTCGCAAAGCGCCGCGGTCGCGAAGATTTCGACCGAGTAATTCGCTTCGAGGAGGCGTTGCAAAATCGGGCGTTGCCAAGTAATCATCGGGAAAAGTTGACCGCCGACCGAGTCGAAATAGTCGTAATGCGACTCCGTCGGGCAGAAGAGCGCGATTTGCGGAATCGGCTTCGAGCGGTGCGAGAGCGCTTGGCGAGCCCGGCAAAATTTCGCCGTTTCCGCCATTGGTCCGATTTTCTCCAAATTAACGCTTCCGTCGCGGTTTTGGGTGATATACGCTTGGAAACCGCCCCCCATTGCGAGGACGCAAGCGGCTTCGCGGCAAAGTTGCGGGCCCGGTTTCTGCGACCAGCCCTTGCCGTCGGCGCGGTCGGCGAAACTCCAAGCCATCAAGTCCCAAGGAATGTTTTGCGCGGCCATAAAACGGGCCGAATAGCGCGCCGAATTGACGGAGTCGTTGCGGGAATAGTCGCCGGAAATATACTCGACCGGCGCGGAAACCGGTTCCGGCATATGATCGGTAAAAGCCCAGTTGCTCGCGACTTGGAACGACGGCGCCTTCTCGCGAACTTCCGTCAAATAAGCGCGCAAGTAACGCCGGAACGCTTCGCGATGGAAGTTTTTCCAGTCGGCCCAACCCTCTTGACCGGGCCCGGTCGGGACGGTTTGGCGTCCGGTTTCTTCGAGGAAGAGCTTCTTCGCTTCGTCGCAATAATTGACTTGCGTCGCCCAACACTCGCCGTCGACCCAAGCGCCGTCGACGCCGTAATCGTTCGCGAGTTCGAGGAGTTGCGGAACAAGGAGACCTTCGCGGTACCCGCCGAAAACGGACGTCATCTCGCCGGAGCGGGCGCCCTCGGGGTTCGAAACGCTCGCCCAATCGGGACGCTTTTCGAGCGCGGCCTTGTCCCAAACGCCGGAATAGTGCATATAGAGCGCGACGCCGTTTTTCGCGGTCGTCGAACGCCAAACTTTCAGCGCGTCGGCGACGATTCCGGGCGCCGGGTTCCCGACTTTCGTCGGATAGCTGCTGAAACCGCGGTGTCCTTTGCAGTCGGTTTGAATGTAGTCCGGCTTGATTTCGTCGATAATCGTTTGAATCATTTCCGGCGTCGTGTTGGCGCCGATATTTTGGTCGCCTTCGTTGGCGTGAAAGTCGAAATGGACGCCGAGGAACGATTCGGAACGGCGCAACCGCTTCGGCGCGTCGGCCAAGGAGGCGGCGAAATCGTCCGACGACGGGGTCGCGGGAGAATTGTCGGCGGCGACGGCGAGGAGTTCGGGAACCGAAGCGGCGCAAAGAGCGAGCGACGAAGCGTCGGCGAGGAAACGGCGGCGCGAAATCGAGGAAAGACGCATAAAAACCTCCGATTGAAACGATTGCAACGATTGCGATGAATGAAACGGGGGAAAACGAACGTTCGTGGGGAAAAACGCCCGAGTCGGACGTCCAAAAACGCGCTAATAACAAATAAGTGCGAAACGCGTCGACTCGACGACGTTAAGTTTAAACGAAAACGACGCGAAAAGCAACGGTTTTTCTTGTTTTTCTTCAATTTTTGCCTCAAAACCCCGACGTTTGAGCGATAAAAACGGCGAATCGCGATAAAATAGCGAAGACGGAGAGAAAAAACGGTTAAAAAAAGAAAAAAAACGCTCTTGCGCTCAACGCAAATTTTCGGTATTATTCAGCAAGCGTTGGGCAAGGAAGCCCGGCGTTCGCCCGTCGACGGCGAAAACGACGAACGGTCGGAGAGAACGACCGCGTCGAGGAGGGAAGGACGTTGAAACGCGTCCGGCTTTTCAAAGCGACGGCGAATTTTGAAAAACGAGGCTAAAAAGAGGCGGGAATGAACGCGACGGCGGAACGACGGAACGAAGAGAAGACGACGGCGAAAACCGTCTTAATCGTCGACGCGTTGGAAGAAACGCGGGACGTGTTGACGACGGCGCTCGAACGACGCGGCGTCCGAGCGTTGGCGTTTCCGACGTCGAAGCGAGCTGCGGCGACCGCGCGAACGACTCGGCCCGACTTGGTCGTTTTCGACGTCGAAACGGAGACGGTTTCGCCGCGTCAAGCGCTCGACGCGTTCGCCAAAGACGCCGAACTCGACGAAACGCCGATCGTCGCGATCGGAACGGCGCGATTTGAAGCGCCGAGCGGCGAGGCGACGTTTATTTCGAAACCGTATCACTTCGCGCCGCTCTTGGAGAAAATTGAAGCGATGTTGCGCGAGGCGGACGAACGACGGTGAAACGCTAACGTTTTTGATGAAACGAAAATTAAAATAACGCGCTAAAAAGAAACGCGGCGTCGGAAGGAATAAACCGACGTCGCGTTTCTTTTTTGTCGACGGCGCGGACGAAACGCGTTCGATCAACGAGACTTCGGCGATTTTGACGATTTTGACGTTTTCGAAGTCGCCGTTTTTTTCGAACGACGCGACTTCGGCGGCTGCAACAGCCAAAGGAAAAAAAGGGCCGGGCCGACAAAAAGAAGGAGCTGCGGTCGCCAAGCGCAAAGAACGACCAAAATCGGAATCGCGAAAAAAATCCAGCGCGGAAGACGCTCCAACTCCGGCCAAGCGAGCCAAAGTAGGAACATCATCACGCACATACGGTTCAGTTCGAGAAGACCCGCCTCGCCCGACCAAAACCCGTAAGCGACGAGAACCGCCATACCGAGCGCGATCCAACCGACTTTTTTGCGCGTCGGCGGCTCTTTTTTCGGTTTTTGCGAGTTTTGCGGTTTAGGCGACACGGCGCGAAATCTCTCCAACGGGAACGGAACGAAGTTGGCGATTCAAAAGGACGCGACGAAAGAAAAGGACGCCGGACAAACCGTTAAAATCGGCGCGACCGGCGTTTTCGTTCGGCGCGAGAACGATTTCAAGAAAGACGATTCTTGAAATCTTGATAATCGAAACGGCGATGAACGCGGAAAGCGCCGCCGTCGACGTCGGAGTCGCAGGAAACGATCGACGGAAGCTGAATCCCGTTGAACGTCGTGTTTTTGCACGTCGTGTATTGCGACATATCTTCGAGCGTCAGCCGGTCGCCGACTTTGATCGGGCGCGAGAAGGTGTATTCGCCGATCACGTCGCCGGAAAGGCAGGTCTTGCAACCGACGATGTATTTGAACATACCCTCGTCGAGCGGAGCGTCGCAGTCGTCGACGACGCGGCGCGCGCCGAGAATTTCCGGCGTGTACGGCATTTCCAAAATGTCCGGCATATGCGCCGCCGCCGACGCGTCCAAAATCAGGACGTCGACGCCGTTCGGGTTCTCGATGACGTCCAAGACCGTTCCGACGACGAAACCGGTGTGAATGACGTGCGTTTCGCCCGGCTCCATCATCACTTCCAAACCGTATTT
>JAFSFF010000018.1 GCA_017435375.1 Thermoguttaceae bacterium | reverse complement strand
GACCGGCGGCGTCCGAAACGAGCGCCAAATAGAAATTGGAAGCGGCTTTAATAAAATGTTTCGTCGCAAGTTCCGCTTGAAGACTCGTCGCCGTTTGAAGCGCCAACGCCTGCAACTCTTCCTGCGTCGGCTCTTGACCTTGGCTCCGCGCCCATTCGATATATTGAGCGACCGTCGCCTCCGTTTTCGCCGAAAGCGCTCGTTCTTCTTGACGGAGCAAACGATCCGAAACGCGACCTTGTTGGAGCCAATGCGCCGCGCCCGTTTCGTCGACGAAGTTGCCTTTCAAATAAAGGATTTTGCCTTTCCAAAGGGCCGCGACGGTCGCGCCCTTCTTACCGCCGGACTCGGCGGCGGTTTCGTCGGCCGGGCCGCTCGCGCTGGCGCGGAATTGGCCCTCCGAGTCGACGATCGTCGAACCGCTGGCGAACGCGTCGTCGGCTCGGTCGCTTTGACTGTCGGAAACGTCGAGGTTGCCGGACGTCGCGAGCGCGAACGTATAAGGACGCGTCAAAATCTCCGATTCGACCGGGAAGAAAATTTGCTCCAACAGCGCCGCGTTCGCCGCGTCCAAACGCTCGACGCGAACGACGCCCTTCAGTTCCGCGATTCGTTTCTTTTGCGATTCGAACGGCGTCGCGAGGACGGTTGAAACGGCGCCGCTAAATTCGCGTTCCATCGCGAGCGCTCGCCGCGACGTCGAGAACGGCGAAGACGGAACGAGCGCGACCGTTTTTTCGAACTGCGCCGAAGTCGCCGGGAACGGACGTTCGGGCAAGTCGAGACGGCGGAGAAGCGAATCGTCGGCGGCGACTTGCGACAACGTCGCGACTTGCGCGAAGCGGAGTCCGCCGTCGAGAACGAGCGCGTCCGAACCCGCCGCCGGAATCGGAAGCCCGTATTCCGGCGCGAAGAGGTAAGTTTCGCCGTCGAGTCGAACGCCGACGATCAACGGGAAGTCGGACGGAACGTCGCCGTCGGGGCGAACGACGAACGCGTCGAGGCGGTGTTGGCGGAGCAATTCGATAAAAACAAGCGCGCGGTCGAACGGCGTTCCTTGACTCGTTAAGAGCGTTTGCCAAGGGAGTTGAGCGATCGGGCCCGCCGGGCCGTCGACCGGACGCGTCGCGATCACGTTGGCGACCGACCAATCGAATAAACTGCAAACGATCGCCAAGTCGTTTTGGTCTTTGCCTTTAGCCCAGTTGAAAACGTTGCGGAACCAAACGCTTTCCTTTAAAAAGTCGGCGTCTTGCGGCGCGAACGAAACGGCGTCGAGGTTCAAAACGCGCGAAAATTCGCCGAGGCCCGCCGCGAGCGTTTCGAAGTTGTAAAAGGGCGAGCGTTGGAATTGGCGAATTTGCGTTTGGAACGTTTCGGTCGCGTCGGCGAATTGGAATTCCTTCGCGGAGGCCAACTTGCCGCGCAACTCTTCGGCGAACGCTCCGAAACGTCGCAGCGCGTCGGAGTCGAGTTTTTCCGCCAACGCGTTCGTTTGCGTCGCCGCTTGCTCGACGACCGCTTGCAGTTCGTTCGCGTCTTTTTCGGTCGGCGCGCCGTTTTCGTCGAGGAAGAGCGCGACCAGCCGGGCGCCGTCGCGGGCGACGGCGGCGAGCGAGGTCGTTTCTTCGGCGAGCGCGGCGAACTCCGCGTCCGCTTCGAAGTCCGGCGACGGCGGCAAGGCGGCGAGCCAATCGTCGAGCGGGCCGAGCGCGCCGCGCAGATAATTCGAGTCCGGATGATTTTCTTGCTCTTCGGTCGCTCGAACGACTTGCTCGAGCAACTTGACGTTTTGTTCTTGACGGTCTTGTTGCGTCGCGCGTTGATGAACGCCGTATTGCGTCGCGGCTTCCGGTTTGCAACCGACGTTCGCCGTCGCGCAACAAAGGAGCGTCGACGCCGTCAACGCCGAAAGAAGCGTCGACGACGGGGGGAGAAGAGAGCCGAAATATCGCATCGAAAAATCCTCGGATTGGGGGATTGGGGAAGGCGGGGGGATAACGCCGAATAAAAGGGGGTAAAGGGAGCGGAAAAGCGACGGCGCGCGACCGACCGAACGGCGGCGCCCGACGCTTTTTCCCGATTCTTCCCTTTAGTATACGTCGACGACGCGACTTTGTCCAGCCCCGGCGACCGCGGCGCGTTCCGAAATCGAAACGGCGTCGTCGCAAGGGAAAACGCCGCGTCGAAAGCCGAGTCGAGCGGTCGAACGACGGAGGGCGGGAGATTGAAAAGCGCGCCGTCTTGACGGGAGTTTAAGAAGCCGAACGAAAAAAGCCGCGATTCGATTGGAAAACGACGGCGCCGCTTCCGTCGGAGACGAACGACGCTTCCGATTGACGCCGTCGCGCAATTCCTTATAATAAGGAGAACAAACGGCGCCGCGAGGCGCGTTTCGGCTTGGGGCTCGAGCGGCGAAACGTCGTTCGGAGCGAAAAGTCGATAAGTCGAAGAAATGAAAAAGATTTTAACGTTATTGAAACGGGAGAACGAGCGAGATGACGGACGCGTTGAAAAAATTGGGGGAAATCGGGTTTCTGCCGACGGTCGACGTCGCGGACGCGGCGAAGGCGGTCGAAACGGTTAAAGCGTTGAACGAAGGCGGGATCGGCGCTTGCGTCGCGACGGTCGAAACGGCGGCGGCGATTCGCGCGGCGCTTCCGGAATGCGTTCTCGGCGCTTGCGTTTCGACGGCGGAAAACGTCGACGCGGCGGCCGCGGCGGGCGTCGATTTCGTCGTTTCGGCGGGCTTAAATCCGGCGCTCGTCGAATATTGCGTCGGCAAAAACGTCGCGATCGTTCCGGGCGCGACGACGGCGAGCGACGTCGAAATCGGCGTTTCGCTCGGCTTGACCGTTTTCAACTTCTTCCCGGCGCCGGTCGCGGGCGGTTTGACGGCGATTAAAGCGTTGGCCGAAGCGTTCCCGACCGTTCGTTTTATTCCGACCGGCGCGGTCGACTGGGCCGAAATCGACGCTTATTCCCGTTGCGGCGCGATTCTTGCGATCGGCGGTCGCTTCGTCGCGCCTTGCTCGGCGGTCGCCGCGGGCGATTGGGCCGGGATTGCCGCGAACGCCAAGCGCGCCGTCGAACTCCTGCTCGGGCTCGAAATGGGACACGTCGGGATCAACTGCCAATCGTCCGAAGAAGCCGGTTCGACCGCCGACTGGTTCTTCAAGACGTTCGGCTTGGCGACGCGCGAAACGCCGATTTCGTTCTTCGCCGGCGCCGCCGTCGAAACGATGAAGTCGCCGAGTTTCGGGGCCAACGGACATATTGGAATCGCCGCTAATTCCGCCGCTCGCGCCGCGTATCACCTGCAACGTCAAGGCGTCGAGTTCCGCGCTTTCAAATGCGCGCCGGACGGAACGCTCATCGCCGCTTATCTGACCGAAGAAATCGGCGGTTTCGCGGTTCACCTCTGCCCGAAATATTAATCGAGCGAGAAAAGCGGACGCGCGCGACCGTTTCTTGATCAAAAGATCGACGGTTGCGCTCGTCGATAAAATAGCGTGTTTAAGTAAAATAAGACAAGATAAAGCGAGTAATTAACGAAAGGAACGTCGCGAAATGACGACCGAAACGAAGCGATACGACGTCGCGATTTTGGGAGCCGGGCCCGGCGGATACGTTTGCGCGCTCGACTGCGCGCGCTTGGGGTTGAAAACGGCGCTGATCGAAGCGCGGGAACTCGGCGGAACCTGCCTGAATCGCGGGTGCATTCCGACGAAAACGCTCCTGCATAGCGCGGAAGTTTATCGCGAAGCGCTCGAAGCGGCGAAGTTCGGCGTTTCGGCGACCGACGTTTCGTTCGATTATTCGGTCGCGAACGCTCGACGCGAGAAAGTCGTTTCGCAGTCGCGAACGGGAATCAAGAATCTCGAAAAGGCGGCGGGCGTCGACGTTCTTTTCGGACGCGGCGTTTTGACGAGCGCGACGACGATTCGCGTCGAGCCGACCGCCGCGAGCGCCGCCGACGCGGAGCCGTTCGAGATCGAAGCGGAGAAAATCGTCGTCGCCGTCGGCGCGAACCCGTCGCGCCCGCCGATTCCGGGGCTCGACTCGCCGGAAGTTTGGACGAGCGACGAGATGCTGACGGCGTCCGCGCTCCCCGAAAGCGCGGTGATCGTCGGCGGCGGGGTGATCGGCGTCGAGTTCGCGACCTTGCTGGCGGCGCTCGGGAAAAAAGTAACGATTTTGGAAGGCGCGCCCGGTATTTTGCTCGCCGTCGACCCGGAATTGACGAAACTTCTCGCGCGGCAGTTCAAGAAATGGAAAATCGACGTCAAAACCGGCGTTAAGGTAACGCAAATCGACGCGACGGCGGGACAAAATGGGGAAAACGGCGAAGCGGCGCCGGTCGAAACGGTCGTTTCGTTCGAGGAAAAGGGCGAAATTAAGACGGTCGCGGCGGAGCGTTGCGTCGTTTGCGTCGGGCGTTCTCCGGCGACGCGCGAACTCGGGCTCGAAGCGGCGGGCGTCGCGACGACGGCTCGCGGTTTCGTCGAAGTCGACGAGTTTTTGCGAACGAACGTGCCGAACATTTTCGCGATCGGCGACGCGACCGGGAAGATTCAGCTGGCGCACGTCGCGTCGGAACAGGCCCGCGTCGCGGCGCGCGCTTGCGCCGGAAACTTCGACGTCGCAATGAATTACGACGTTGTTCCGAGTTGCGTTTACTCGACGCCGGAGATCGGCTTGGTCGGCCTTTCGGAGAGCGCGGCGACCGAAGCGGGGCTGGCGGTCGAAGTCGGGACGTTCCGCGTTCCGGCGAACGGACGAGCGCAGTCGGCGGGCGTCGACTCCGGTCTTGTCAAGGTCGTCGCGGACGCGGCGACCGGGAAACTGCTCGGCGCGCAAATGTTGGCGCCGCGAGCGACCGATATGATTGCGGAAGTCGCCGTCGCCCTCAAAGCCGGGTTGACCGCCGCCGATTTCGTCGCGACGATTCACCCGCACCCGACCTTCAGCGAAGCGTTGCAAGACGCGGCGCGCTCGATCGTTGAAAAATAGGCGGTTTGCGTAAAAAAGGAAAGGACGTCGACGGCGTTTTTGGGCGGCGGCAAACGTTGAAAGGCGTTTTTTGCTCGTTTTGGGGCGCGTTTGTTGACTTGCGTCGGCGAATTGGTTAAAATAGGGAAGTCGGCGAACGACGAAAGCGCGTTCGTCGGCTTCTTTTTTGGTTTGGAAGGCGGCGGTTGCGCGCTTCGACGGCGTCGCGGCGCGTTTTTCGAACGATGTTTGAATCGATTTTTAACGCTTTTATTGAAACGGGGAATGAAAATGAAAAAATGGATCGCGATTTTCGGCGCGTTATTGCTCGGCGCGGCGACGGTCGGAACGGCGAACGCGGACGACGCGGCGGCGAAAACGAACGAAAACGAAAAAACGACGCAAATTTTGTTCGTTGGGAACAGTTTTACCTTTTTTAACTCGCTGAACGACGTCGTTGAAAATATGTTGAACGTTTCCGACGTTCCGACGAAAGCGGTTCGCAACGCGCCCGGCGGTTGGCGTTTGCGTCAACACTTCAACGGCGAAGTTCCGAAAAACGGGCAGTTCAAGCCGACGCCGGAAGTCTTGAAGACCGCCGCTTGGGATTACGTCGTTTTGCAAGAGCAGAGCGCCGGAACGGTCAACGAACGCGAACAATATCTCGAATTCGGCGCGAAAATGGTCGACTTGGCGCGCGCAAATTGCGCCGATACGACCGTTCTCCTTTACCAAACTTGGGGCCGCTGCGACGGTATGTTCGCCGGATACGGGGACGACGACGCGAAAAAAGCCGAAACGATCGCCGCTTGGGAAAAACGTTACAATAAAAAGGCGGACGAAAAGATCGTCGCGACGCTAAAAGACGGGATTCAAGGGGGCGTCGCCGCGTTGGCGGAGAAGACCGGCGCGACCGTCGTTCCGGTCGGCGAAGCGTTCGAACGCGTTAAAAACGAAACGAAAATCGACCTTTACTGCGACGAACCGGGGCAAAAACCGTTTCACCCGAACGCGACCGGAACCTATTTGGCCGGTTGCGTCTTCTTCAAGACGATAACCGGGAAGTCGCCGGTCGGCCTCTTTGCGAAACTCGCCGACGCCGGGAAAGCGCCGAAAGACGTCGCCGCCGAAGCCGCCGCGACGCTTGAAAAAATCGCCGACGAAGTCGTGAAGACATAACGCGAAATCGGTTTAACCGTTAAAGTCGCCGTCGATTAAGGCGGCAAAAAGCGAAAAAACGCGCCGTTCGGTTGGGACGGCGCGTTTTTTGTCGCTTTTTTGCGCTTGAAACG
>JAFSFF010000155.1 GCA_017435375.1 Thermoguttaceae bacterium | reverse complement strand
TTCGGCGATTCGGCGGTTGCGCGACGCGGCGTCGAGGAACCAATCGGCGAGAATCGCGGCGGCTTCGTCGCTGCGGTCGTTCGGCGAAATGAATTCCGGGAAGAGCATCAGGGCGCGTTCGCGAGCGGTGTGTTCCGTCTGTTTCGCGAATTCGCCCTTCGGGTAGAACGGCGTTTCGCCCGGGACGCGGGAAATCGCCAGCAGATTCGTCAGCGTAATGTATTTGACGCGTTTTAAAAATCGAAGCGCGAAGTTTTGCAGTTTTCCGATGCGATAAAGGATTACCGTCGGCTTGCAGAGCGATAAAAGCTCGATCGAAACGGAGCCGGAAACCGCCAAACAACACGTCGCCGCGCGCATCAACTCCGGCGTTTTGCCGACGTAAACCGGAAAATCGAGCCCGCGACGCTCCAGTTCGGCGCGAACGACGGTCGCGTGTTCCTCTCGAAACGCCGCGACGACCGGGCGAACGTCCGGCGCCGCCGCGACGACTTTTTGCGCCGTCGTCAGCAAGTCGGCGATGTTCCCGGTTACTTCTTGGTTGCGCGAGCCCGGTAAAATCGTTAAATATTGCGCGTCTTGACTCGGCGACGCGGAGAGCGCCGCCGCGACGGCGTTCGGAACTCGGGAAGCGTTCGAGGGGACGGACGATTGAACGGTCGCGTCGGGGATTTCGGAAGGAACGGCGACCGGTTGAGAGGTCGCATCGACGGTTTTGGCGTTAAAATCGGTTTTATCGGTCGAGTTGGCGAGCGGCGGCGCGGTCGAACGCCCGTTTTCGGCGCTTTCGAGGTCGGCTAAGAACGCCGCGTCGAGCTGCGGGTTGCGCGTCGATTCGAAAAACGGGTGCCCGATCAGCGTCGAGCGAACGCCGTTTTCGCGGAACCAAGCGTCTTCGAACGCGAAACAGGAAAGGACAAGATCGGTCAAACGACGCATTTTCTTGACGCGCCATTGGCCCCACCCCCAAATTTGCGGCGGCATAAAGTAAACGACCGGAACGCCCGCCGCCTTCGCTTTTTTCGCGATCTTCCAGTTAAAACCGGGAAAATCGACAAGAACGACCGCGTCCGGACGTTCGTCGCGGAAAATTTTGTCGGCGTTTTTCAAAATGCGAAGAAAATTCGGCAGGTTCGCGACGGCGCGACCGATCCACATCACCGCGAATTGCGTCAAATCGACACGAACGTCGCAGGAGGTCGCCGCCGTTTTCGGGCCCGCGTATCCGACGAAACGGGCGTTCGGAAAACGCCGCTCGAGCGCAGCGACAAGTCGAGCCGCGTGCGCGTCGCCGCTCGGGTCGCCGGCGGAAATAAAGAAGAACGGGCGGCGCGGCGTTTCGGAAGGAGCGGCGGAAGCGTCGAAAGGAACGGACGTCATCGGGATTCGTTGCGTTAAATGGGGGGAGGGTTAAATAATAAAATCGACGGGCGCGCCTTGCCGGGCGTCGTCGAGGAGGTCGGAGATAAGAATCGCGTTCAAAAATTCTTGACGCTTCGTCTCCGCGTCTCGCCAAGCGCGATCGAAAAGGGCGCGGGTCGCGACGGCGGAAGCGTCGGTCGCCGTCGAGTCGACGACTTTACGGCGTTTGTCGGTCGCGCGGTTTTTGCCGAACGCGGGCGCTTCCGTCGAGGCGGCGTCGAGAGACGGCGACTCGGCTTGTTCCGCCGTCGACGTTTTTTTAGGGGGGGAGGACGGCGCCTCGACGGCGGCGACGACGAAACCGAGCGTCAGTTCGGCGGGGTCGGCGATCAAACGGAAACCGCCGAACGAACCGCGCTCCGTTTCGACGATTCCAAAACGGCGAAGGCGTTGCAGCGCCTGCGTTAAAAAACGCTCCGAAAGGCCGTATTTCTCGGCGATTTTGCGCGCCGACGTCGGTCGACCGGTCGGGCGTTCGACCGCCAACTCGAAAACGGCCAACGCCGCGCACTCGGCGCGCGCCGACGGTCGCGCCGTTTCGGACGGCTCAAATTGAACGGACGTTCGCGGTTCCATCGGCTCTTAATTGACGACGTTGATCGGACGCCCGGCGGCGAACGCGCGCAAATTTTCGGCGGCGACGGCGAGCAAACGGGTTCGCGCTTCGAGCGTCGCCCAAGCGGTGTGCGGCGAAATAAAGCAGTTCGGGGCGCCGATTAGCGGATTGTCCGGGGCGGGCGGTTCGGTCGAGAGAACGTCGACACCGACGCCGCCCAGTTTGCCGGAGACGAGCGCCGCCGCGACCGCCGTTTCGTCGAGCAACGGGCCGCGCCCGGTGTTGATCAGCCAAGCGCCGGTTTTGACGCGACTTAAACGCTCCGCGTCGACGAGATTTTTCGTCGACGGAGTTAACGGGCAATGCAACGAAATCGCGTCGCTCGTCGCGAAAAGTTCGTCGAGACTAACGGCGCGAACGCCCGGCGCGGGCTCCGAACCGACCGTCAAACGCGGGCCGAACGCGACGACTTCCATTCCGAACGCCCGAGCGACTTCCGCGACGCGACACCCGATCGTTCCGAAACCAACGATTCCGAGCCGCTTCCCGAAAAGTTCCGTCAACGGGCCGCGAGTGAAGGTAAAATCGGGCGCGGTCGACCAAGCGCCGTCGCGAACCGCCGCGGCGTTGACGGCGAGACTCGACGCGAGGTTCAACAAGTGCGCGAAAGTCGATTGAACGACCGATTCGGCGCTATAGGTCGGGACGTTCGTAACGACGACGCCTCGTTCGCGCGCTTTTTGAAGGTCGACGACGTTGAAACCGGTCGCTAAAACCCCGATATACCGCAAATTCGGAAGCGCGTCGAGCGTTTCCGCGTCGAAAACGACTTTGTTCGTCAACGCGGCGTCGGCGTCGAACGTTCGCGCGACCGTTTCGGAGGCGGGAGTGCGGTCGAAAACGGTTAGGGCGCCGAGTTCGCGAAAGGCGTCCCAATTTAAGTCGCCGGGATTGGCGGTAAAACCGTCTAAAACGACAATTTTCATTCGATTCTTGAGAGCTGGATTAACGTTGCGTTAAGCGCCGGCGAATAAACGCGAAAACGAAGGGGCGTCTTTCGCTTAAAAACGGCGCGCGAGCCGATTTTAGGCCAACATAATGTCCATCTGTTGTTGCATCTGATCTTCAATCATCCCTTTGACCATCATCGCGACGAAGGGAAGATTCAAGTTGACGATAATTTCCGAATCTTCGA
>JAFSFF010000154.1 GCA_017435375.1 Thermoguttaceae bacterium | reverse complement strand
GCGGTTACACCCGCATTCTGAAGCTCGCGACCCCGCGTCTCGGCGACGCCGGTAAGCGCGCGATCATCGAATTCGTCGGCGAAAACGACAGCCGCAACGCGAAAGCCGCGCCGGCCATCCCGACGGTCGAATGAGTTTGAGCTTCGACTCGAAATAGCGAAAACGAGCTTTCGTCGACCCTTTAAGCGTCGGCGGGGCTCGTTTTTTTCTTCGCCTTGCGCGACGGCGGCGTTTGTTGGCGCGATCTTTGGGTTTTTCTTTGTTTTCTTAAAAAGTTATGTTCGATTATACGAACGCGTTGAGCGTCGTTTGTCGCGATATTTGCGCGAAGACGCCGATTTTTCAAAAATACGACCTCGATTACGTCGGCTTTGCTTGTCGACGAACGCGAAACAACGAGTTGCACGGAGTTTTCGCTTCGTTGACGCCGTTGCTTTTCGAGGGCGGCGGTCTTGCGACTTACCGCCGGGGTTCGTATTGGAAGGCGCCGGACGTCGTCGCCGACGGTCGAAAACTTCTTTACGTTTTGACGGTTTACGTGCCGCGCTTTTTAGATTTGCCGCTCAACGAAAAAATCCGAACGCTGACGCACGAGCTTTACCATATTTCGCCCGATTTTAACGGCGACGTTCGACGTTTTCCCGGCAAAAATTACGCTCACGGCGCGTCGCGAGAAAAGTACGACGCCGTCGTCGCCCAATACGCCGACGCTTGGTTGGCTCGCGACCCGGATCCGCGAATTTGGGGCTTTTTGCAATACGACGCCGTCGGCTTGACGCGTCGATTCGGCAAGGTTTCCTATCGTCGCTTCCGAACGGTTAAACTGATTAGAATCGAGCGCGAAGAGGCGACGCGCTTGAATCCGGCGTTGGCGCCGCCGACGTCGTCCCAAGCGAAGAGGAAAAAATAACCGCCGCGGCCCCGTTTTTATCGTTGCGATTTCCGCGTCGCGGCGTTATAATAGGAATGAAGGGCGCGGGGGCGTCGGGACGCCCGACCGCGAAAACGAGGCGCGATTCGAGCGTTTTCTTTCGGCGCCGAGCAACGACAAAATCGGAGGGGATTTCAATGACGAACGTTCTTACCCAACATAACGAAACTTCTCGACGCGCTTTCTTGAAACGGGCGGCGTTGGCTTGGGGCGCGTTGGCGACGGCGAACGGCGCTTGGTCGTTCGATTGGAAAAAAACGTTTGCCGCCGAGTTTAGCGACGGCCCGGAACCGACGACGGAAGAAATCGACGCCGCGATTTGCGTTTTGAGCGAAACCGCCGGCCCGAAATGGTCGGACGAGCGCTTGAAGGCGGCGCTGACGATTCAGCGTTCGGTCGACCGGTTGGAAGCGAAGGATTTTAACGATTATTTCAACGGTTCCGCCGAAAACGCGGCGCGTTGGATCGCCGAACGGGGCGTTTTGCGTTTCCTCGACGCCGGTTTCGACAAGATTTTGCGCGAAGTTCCGACGACCGAAGTCGCCGAGGGAACCGTCGTTTTTTGGCAAATTTACAATATGGGGTACGTCGTCAAGACGCCGACGCAAACGTTCGCGGTCGACGTTCGGCACCGCCGCGCGCCGGAGTTGGAACCGCTCGTCGATTTCACGTTGATCACGCACAACCACGGCGACCACTTCACGCGTTCCTTTATCCAAGCGATGGAGGCGGCGGGGAAGCCGGTCGTTTCGAATTTCCTCGACAATCGCTGGAAGACCGGCCCGGACGGCGGCGAGTACGAGTTCGGCGACGCGAAAATCCGCGTTAATTTGGTCGATCACAACGCGAAACTCCGTCGCTTCGTCTCGACGTACGAGATCGACTGCGGCGCGGCGACGGGAAATCGCGTCGTTTACCACGTCGGCGACGCTTGCAATTTCGCGCAGTTGACGCCGGAAAAGCCGATCGACGTCTTCATTCCGCACTTGGCCGTCGGGCTCGACGTTCCGAAATGCGTCAACGAAACGTTGAAGCCGAAACTTACCTTGCTTTCCCATATTCTCGAACTTGCGCACGATATCGACAAATGGCGTTGGTCGTACAAGTACGGATTGGGGATTTGCGCAAAATGCGCAAGCGACGCCGTTCTGCTCCCGGTTTGGGGCGAAAAAATCGTCGTTGGCGGTTGAGCGACGGAGGCGGAGACGCGGAGCGCGGCGACGGCGTTTGGCGCGAACCTGGCCGTCGGTTGATTTTTAACGGAAAAACCGTTCGAACCGTTGCGTTCGAGCGGTTTTTTTATTGCCGCTCGACGTTAACGCGTTAAAATGGGGGGGGGTGAAAATATAAAATAGGGAAAATAAGAAAAATGAAGCGTTTGTCCGCGGGCCCCCGGTTGTTTTTTTAGCTGTTTCGTTTATGATGATAGAAACGGCCGCGATAATTTTAGCGGTTGCGTAGAATTTGCGGAAACGGACGATTTAAAGGGAAACGGATGAAAGTTTTTTTGGGCGGCAGGACGTCGCGGGAAGAATTTCAAACGATCGAGCGAGACGTTCGGCAAGCGGCGGAGCGTTTCGGCGCGTCGACGGTCGTTTGGGAAGCGTTCGACGCCGGTTCCTTGACCGATGCGACGGCGCGAACGCTTTTCGACGTCGACTTTTTCCTCCTTTGTCGCTCGTTTCCGAACGAATTTTCCCCCGCCGACGTCGAGCGGTTGCGGAGGAGCGCGCCCCTTGCGCCGATCGCGCTCGTCGCCGGAACGCTTTGCGAAGGCGAGAATCGAACCGGCGCGACTTTTCCCGGAACGCGGCGGTTTTATCCGGAGACTTGGCGGTCGACCGGGCGGCGCGAGTTTTTCCGATTTTTCGCCGAGAACGCCGGGCTCTTCGCCGCGTCGCCGCTCGAAACTTGGGGCGACCGCCGCGTCGCGGAGGGGCGACGGAGCGCGAAGAAGGGGCGGAACGAACCGGCGGTTGAGTCGGCGTTGACGTTGGAAAAAGCGGAAAAGTCGGCGCTGCTGAAAAATCCGGCGGAGACGGTCGCGATTTTTCCCGGCGGCGACGCGGCGTTGGGGCGGCTGTTGCGGGACGAGTTCGCCGAACGCGGCGCTTCCGTTCGACTCGGCGCGGTTCGACGGCTCGAACGTTTCGCCGATTTCTCGCCGACTCGGGTCGTCGTCGACGCGG
>JAFSFF010000153.1 GCA_017435375.1 Thermoguttaceae bacterium | reverse complement strand
TGAGCGAATCGTCGACGGTCGCCTCTTTAAGAACGAACGTCGAACCGCAACGAGCGCAACGTCCGCGGCGCCCTAGGAGCGCGACGTCCAACGAAAAGACGGCTAAACAGTTCGGACAGCGAGTTTCAAACAAACGTTGCATTGCGAACGCCGAGCGAGTCGACGAGGGGAAATAGGGTAAATAAACAAGAATGTGAAAACGTAAACGGCAAGGACGGGACGACGAAGGACGCGCCGCGTCGGCTCGAGCGCGGCGTTAGAAGCGAAAGAACGACGTCGGTCGCGAACGGGACGCGACCGGTTGTTTCGCGACGTTGTTTAGGGCTTGAGTTCCAGCTCGTAAGCCTTGAACGCGGCATCGAGGTCGTCGGCGGTCAGGTCGCCGTCGTGCAACAGAACGCGGTAGTCAAAGCGGAGCGTTTCGCCGAGATTCAACGTTTTCGAGCCGTCGGCGTCGCCGTTTTTCGGTTCGAAATCGCGTTGACCGAAGGGGTTCGTCGCGAAAAGCCCGTAATCGCGGACGTGTCGCCAAGACGGGAACGCCCAACTTTCGGGGCCGTTCAAAACCGCGACGCCGATCGTCGTCAACGGGAAGTCGGTCGCTTTGTCGCCGCGAGCGAGTTCGCGGGTCAGTTCGTCGCCTTCGAGGAAGCGCGCGGCGGGGCCGGAATAATCGACCCAAGCGGAACGTTTGCCCCAAGTTTCGCCGTCTTTGCGCCCGGCGTCGTCGAGAATGCGACCGCCCCATTTCGGGTTCGCCTTTTTCGCCGTCAACGCGGTCGGGGAGGGCAGACGAACGCCGAACGTTCCTTCTTTAGTGTCGCCGAAAATAACGCCGTCTTCAAGCGCCGTAATTTCGATCGAAAAATCGACGTAACGAACGTTTTTGCCGTCGACTTGCGCGCTCGGAACGACGCCGAAACGGAGCGTTCGGACGTCTTGGCAAATATCGCGGTCGAGTTTTGCGTTAAACCAACGATTTTTCGTAACGAGAACCGCCGTTTTACCGTCGCATTCGAAGGAAACGACTTCGGTTTGACGGATTTTCGAATCGGTCAGCGCCCAAAAATCGCCGCCTTTGACCGCGCCGTGATTGAACCAAAGGGAACGGTGGTGCGGGTGGTCTTTCGCGCCGCCGCGTTCGCCGATTTTCGCGTTTTGATAAATCGCCTTCATCGCGGCGTCGGTTTGAGCGTCGACGTCGATTTCGTCGATCATCGGCCAACCGCGGGTCGCGAGGGCGCCGCTCGGAGTTCGCAAAGGCCAAACGATCGGCGTTCCTTGCGCGTCCGGAACATATCCCGCGAACAACTCGCCGTCGACGTAAACGCGAACGGAGCCGTCGTCGAGCCGTTTGCCCGAAACGGACGGAGCGTCGGCAAACGTCGGGGACGACGCAAGAGACGCGGCGAAAGTAAAAAAGGCGAGCGCGCCGACGGCAAACGAACGGCGTCGCGTCAAAGACGTCGCTTTAAGAAGGGAACGCATCGTGAAAGACTCCAATTTCGAACGAATAAAAACGAACGGGGAAACGAGCGCCGAAACGCCGTCGAGGCGCGCGAAAACGGTTCGCAACGCGTATCGCGCATAATATATTAACGACAACAACGCGTCGCATCGACGGCGAAAACGGAGTCGACGAGGGGGAAAATTAACGGGTCGGGATGTTGCCGAGAACCGAAAGCGTTTGCATTAGCGCGTTGAGGTGCGCGATTCGCGGGCCGTATTTGTCGAAAAATTCGTGCATAAAATACTCGCTGTCTTGCAAATTTTCGAAATTGTCGTTGATTTCAAAAGTGAGCGACGACAAGAATTCCGTTTGAATCTTTCCTAAGCAGTCGGCGGCGACGCGGCAAGACTTCGCCAAACCGGGGTTCGCGTCTTTCCATTGCGAAAGCTCGGCGGCGCGCTGACGTTGTCCGGCGCTCAAGCATTCGACGACCTCTTGAAGCAGTTCGTTTTGGCGATTTTGAGCGACGAGGAGTTGGCGAACGAGCGCGGTGAACTCCGATTGGCGGTCGGCGTGTTGCGTGATCGTGCCGGCGTTGACGTCGATCGAGTTGACCAATTCGTACTTCGGTTCGTTGGGCATTGCGGACTTTCCTCGTTGAATTGAACGTTGCGTCGGGACGGGAAAACCTCCCGACTTTACCTCTATTATAACCAACTTCTCCTTGTTTTGGCTTAAAAATATCGTTTTTTTAGCGAAAAAAGGAAAAATTTGAACGTCGACGGCCTAAAAAAAGACGTATTAACCGTTGCGCGAACGTAAAATTTAACGAAAAAGCGAGAGGAATAGACGAAGCCGACGAACGAGAGAAGGCGCGAGGATTGAATAGACGCGGCGCCGAGTTGAATCGCCGGGCCCCCTTGTCGAACGGCGGCCCAACGTATAAAATAGAAAGAGCGGCTTTGGAGCGGTCGCGCCGCCGTCGACGCGGAGGTTCGAAACGCGCAATTTCGAGTATCGCGACGGCGTCGGGTAACGCGATCTTTACCGTCGACGATAAAAGTAAGGTAAAACGGGTGGTTTGGGGAGAATGACGCGACCGGAAGAGAAAAAACGACCGACGCATCTGGGATTTTTAACGGCGTTGGGCGATCCCGCGCGCGGCGTCATCGGCGGTTTTTTGGTCTTAAATCTCGTCGGACGGCCGACCGAATTTCACTGCACCGCGCCGGTGCGCCCGAATCGCGCGCAAGAAATTTTGTACGGCGCCACTTTAGAGGGGTTTCTTTGCGGCGAACAGATCGCGCAAGCGTTGGTCGGGCGCACCAAGACGGAACTTGCGGCGATTTTGACGAATAATCCGAATATTTTGACCGCCGGGAACTCGTTGAAGGCGCCGCTCGCGATGGTTTTTCGACGCTCCGCCTCTTGCGCGACGCCGGGCGACGAGGAAAAATACGCGGTTTGGGAAGAAAAAACGGGGCGAAACGCTCCTTTCGGCGGGAACGCGGCGCGGGATCGCCGAATCGACGACGAAAATTGGACGTCGGAGGAAGCGCGGGAAGGCGAGTCTAACTCCCAACGTCGTTCTTTCTTTTACGACGCGTTCGAGCGAACGCCGCCGACGCCCGGCGTCGATTACTCCGCTTGGCGAACGGTCGCAAAGGGGCGCAATCGGCTCGCGCTCCCGACCGATTTTGTCGGCTCGGACGGTCGAGCGGTCGGCGTCGACGAGATTTCGGCGCGGCTCGATCTCTTTTTTAAGTCGATCGACAGCGTCGAACCGTTCGAGCGGATCCGCTTGGCGGTCGAAGAGGCGCAAAAGTCGGGGTGATCGGCGAAATTCGCGGGCGGTTCGGCGGCGCGTCGGGGCGATCCGGGGAAAATAGAGAGGACGCGGGAGCGAAAACGCGTTAAAATAGGGAGGATTTGACTGTTTTGACGAGCGAAACGAGCGGAACGAACGAACCGAAACGCCGCGAGAGCGCGAGAGAATCGGCGGGAGCTAACTCGGACGACGTTCGATTTTCAATTCCCGTTCGGAGTTGGAATCGTCGCGTCGCGGCGCCGAAAACGTTGAGCGTTCTTTGTCCGCGCCGCTTGCTCGACGAAAACGGTCGACGGCTCGAAATTGAAACGAAATCGCTTCGGCTCGGCGCGCGCCCCGGCGACGTCCGCGTCTTCGCGATTCCGGTCGACTCCCGCAAAAACGTCGCGAGCGTCGAGCGAAACGTCGAAAGTTTTTACTTCTTCCCGCAAGACGAGCCGGACGCCGACGCGCTCGAAAAAGAGTTAAACGGCGCGAAAAAGGCGAACGGCGAAAGCGGCGCGAAAGGGGAAAAAGACGGCGACTCAAACGGTCGCGCCGAGTTTGACGGCGCCGCCGCGACGAAAAAGTCGGTCGTGCCGGAGTTTTTCGAGGCGCCGGAAAACCCGACCCGAATTCGCGTTCCGAACGACGTCGTCAAAATGGAAGACCGGCTCGGATACCTTCTGCAGCCGCCCCTTGAAACTTGGCTCGGACGACGGCTCCTCGAAATGCCGTTCGAACCGTTCGGGTACCAAAAGCAAGGCGTCGCTTTCCTTTACGGCTCGCAGTTCGCGGTTCTCGCCGACGAAATGGGGCTCGGCAAGACGATGCAGGCGATCACGACGATTCGGCTTCTCTTCCGCAGCGGCGAGTGTCGACGCGTTCTGCTCGTTTGCCCGAAACCGTTGGTAACGAACTGGAAGCGCGAGTTCGAATTTTGGGCGCCGGAGATTCCCGTTCAAGTGATCGAAGGGAAGAGCGACCGACGCAAATGGCTTTGGCGGCTCCCGAACGCTCCGCTCCGCATCGCGAATTACGAGCTGCTGAACCGCGACCGCGAATTTTACGCTCCGGAGGGAGAAGACCCGCGCGTCGTCTTCGATTTGGTCGTTTTGGACGAGTCGCAGCGGATCAAAAATAAGGCGAACGTAACTTCCGAAGCGGCGCGAGCGATTCCGCGGCGGCGCAACTGGGCGCTCACCGGAACGCCGGTCGAAAACTCGGCGGAAGACCTCGTCGGAATTTTCGAGTTCCTCTCGCCGGGGTACCTAAAATCGGGCTTAAAACCGAGCGAAATTTCAAAAACGGTCGGCGAATATATTTTACGTCGCACTAAAGATAAGGTGCTGACCGATTTGCCGCCGAAATTGATTCGCGACGCGCACGTCGACCTGACGCCGGAGCAGTACGAATCGTACCGAATGGCGCAAGAGGAAGGGGAAATTCGGCTGAACGAAATGGGCGATTCCGTTACGCTAAGCCACGCGTTCGAATTAATTATCCGGCTGAAACAAATTTGCAATTTCGATCCGGCGACCGGCGAGAGCGCGAAGCTCGACCGTCTTATCGCCGACTTGGAGGAGGTCGCGTCGAGCGGGCGCAAGGCGATCGTTTTCAGTCAATGGGTCGCGACGCTCGAGCGGTTGCGTCCGAAGTTGGCGCGCTTCGGCCCGGTCGAGTACAGCGGACGCACGCCGTCGAAAGAGCGCGACGCGGTGATCGATAAATTTCGAAACGACCCTAATTGCCACGTGATTCTGATGAGTTACGGCGCCGGTAGCGTCGGGCTGAATTTGCAGTTCGCCGAGTACGTTTTCCTGTTCGACCGTTGGTGGAATCCGGCGGTCGAAGATCAGGCGATCAACCGAGCGCACCGCATCGGCGCGGCGGGGCCCGTTACGGTAACGCGGTTCGTTTCGGTCGCGACGATCGAGGAGAAAATCGACCGCATTTTACAAGAAAAACGCCTTCTTTCGGAAGCGATTTTGTCGGACGCCAAGGGGCTTAATTACTCGATGGGGTTGAGTCAGGACGACATTTTTGGCCTTTTCAATTTAAAGGCGCCGCGTTCGTTGAAAAAGTAACGTCGAAACGTCGTCAAACTCGCCGTATTTTCCCGCGACGAGTTTGACGATGTTTCGTCGCGACGACGGCGAGCGTTGCGTCGACAGATTTGCCCGCGGAACGCGGCGACGGCAAGGGGAATGCGATGAAAATTATCGATCGATATATTTTTTGGAAGTTTTTCCGAATTTTTCTTTTTGCTTACGTTTCCTTAGTCGGTTTGTACGTCGTTTTCGATCTTTTCACTAATTTCGACGAGTTTTTAAAGCCGGAAGCGTCCTTTTTCCGTTTGATAACGTCGATCGCGGAATACTATTTCGTCAATTCTTTTGTTTTTATCGATATGATTTTCCCGTTTTTGACGCTTTTAGCGGCGATGGCGGCGACTTCGATGATGGCTCGGCAAAACGAAATCATCGCGCTTTTAGCGACCGGCGTTTCGCCCGGGCGAATGGTTTTGCCGATTCTCGTCGGCGCGTTCGGCGTTTCTTTGGCGTTTACGGCGGTGCGCGAGGAATTTTTGCCGCGTCGATTGGTCGAAATTAATCTTTCGCCCGCCGATTTTGTGAAGCGTTCGGACGTCGTCGACGTCGCGAGCGCGTTCGACGGCTGGACGCGCATCACCGTCGACGGCGAATCGCTCGTCCGTTCGGAAGGGAAGATTATCGAACCGAAAATTTTGCTCGGTCGTAATTTGAATCGTTATGGAAATCGACTCGTCGCGGAAAGCGCCGTTTATCTTGAAGCGGACGGCGAACGGCCGGCCGGTTGGCTGTTGAGCGGCGCGAAACTTTCCGACGAAGCTCGCGACGGGCCGTCTTGGGTTGAGGAAGCGTCCGGACGAACGGTCGTTTATACGCCGGGGGGCGCCGATTGGCTGAAACCGGATCAGGCGTTCGTCGCGACGTCGATCGACGTGAAACGGCTCGCGGCGGGCGACCGCTGGCGACTTTACGATTCGACGTCGGCCTTGAACGCCGCCGCGAGCGATCCGACGTTTGCTCGCGACGCGACCGAATTGACGATTCGAGCGCACTCGCGTATGTTGCGTCCGTTAGCCGACTTACTCCCTCTTTGCTTGGGGTTGCCGTTCGTCTTTTTGCGCTCCGACCGAAACGTTTTCGCCGCGCTCGGATACGGTTGCGGGTTGGCGGCCGCGTACGTCGCTTCGCAGTATGTCGCGGCGTATTTCGGCGAAAAGTTAAGCTCTTCTTCCGTCGGCGTATGGGCTCCGTTCTTCATTTTCTTTCCGCTCGCCGCCAATATGTTGGGCGAATTGACGAAAAAAGAGGTTTGACGCGGCTTCAAAGACGCGTTTTTCGACGAGAAGGGAAGAAACGGCGCCGTTCGCGAGAAGTCGGCGAACGAACAACGAATTCGCCGGAAGTCGGGAGAGCAAAAAAAGAGGGCGTCGACGAAACGGCTCGTTATTGTCGACGCCCATTTTGAGGTTCCGTCAAATCGCGTTAACGGCGATTTGTTGCGGAAATCGATTCAAAAAGCGGAAATTACTTTTTGAACGATTCTTCGACGGCGACGGCGACGGCGACGGTCGCGCCGACCATCGGGTTGTTCCCCATCCCGATGAGCCCCATCATTTCGACGTGCGCCGGAACCGAGGAGGAACCCGCGAATTGCGCGTCGCTGTGCATACGGCCCATCGTGTCCGTCATCCCGTAGGACGCCGGGCCCGCCGCCATATTGTCCGGGTGGAGCGTGCGACCGGTGCCGCCGCCGGACGCGACGGAGAAGTATTTCTTACCGTTGTCGACGGCCCATTTCTTGTAGGTGCCGGCGACCGGGTGTTGGAAGCGGGTCGGGTTCGTCGAGTTGCCGGTGATCGAGACGTCGACGTCTTCGAGACGCATAATCGCGACGCCTTCCGAAACGTCGTCGGAACCGAAGCAACGGACTTTAGCGCGTTCGCCGTTCGAGTACGCCTTTTCGCGGACGACGGTCAGTTCGCCGGTCATATAGTCGTATTTCGTTTGGACGTAGGTGAAGCCGTTGATGCGGCTGATGATTTGCGCGGCGTCTTTGCCGAGACCGTTGAGGATGACCTTCAGCGGGGTTTGGCGGACTTTGTCGGCGTTGCGAGCGATACCGATCGCGCCTTCGGCGGCGGCGAACGATTCGTGACCGGCGAGGAAGCAGAAGCACTTCGTCGAGTCGCGGAGAAGCATCGCGGCGAGGTTGCCGTGGCCGAGACCGACTTGACGTTGGTCGGCGACGCTGCCCGGGATGCAGAACGCTTGGAGACCGACGCCGATCTTTTCGGCGGCGTCCGCGGCCTTTTCGCAACCTTCTTTCAACGCGATCGCGGCGCCGAGGGTGTAAGCCCAAACGGCGTTTTCAAAAGCGATCGGTTGAATCGAGCGGACGATTTGTTCGGCGTCGACGCCCTTCGAGAGGTTGAATTCGCGCGCGGCGTCGAGATCGGCGAAACCGTATTGTTCCAAAACCGGTTTGATTTGGGCGATCCGACGTTCGTAACTTTCAAACGTAGCCATGTTATTGCACCTTAATATATTAAGCTCTTTGAATTTTTGATTTTAAACGCCGATTTCCGTCG
>JAFSFF010000152.1 GCA_017435375.1 Thermoguttaceae bacterium | reverse complement strand
GTCTTGCGGACGTCGTCGCATAGCTTTTGAAAAAACGGAGCTTTGAAGTCGGCTTCGATAAAAGCCCAGTCTTTCCAGTTTTTCGCCGTCGCCGCGACGGCGACGATCTTATTCGCTAAGTTTTCGGCGGATTTTGTTAAACCGTGAACCGAGTAAACGGCGTAGGGCAGGTCGGCGGCTTTGGCGACGACCGCGCGATCGTCGCGAACGCGCGCCGCTTCGAGCCAGTACCGGCGACTCAGAATGCTGTCCGCGTCGCCGGCGACGATTATATCGCAGCCGCCTTCAATCGCTTTAAGAATTTTTCCGTTCATCTCGGCGGCAAAATTCCAGTCGCCGTCGTCCGTTCTATCCGCGTAAAGTTCAAACGAGTAAAGGTTCGGCGGCGCTTCGCCAAAAAGTTTTTTAACGTTAGCCGTTTCCGCGGCGATCGCTTTCATGAGGTTTCGCAACGAAACGGCGTAGGGGACGGTTAAATTTAGTTTGTGATTGCAAACGCATACGCCGATTTTTTTAGGTTCCGGAGCGGGGAATTTTTCGAGACGCCACGCGACGACGTTTTCGTCGCGCGACGTCTTTTTCAGAGCGTATTTTCCGGGCCCTAAAAGACGCGACTCCGTTTCGAAATAACCGTCTTTCAACGTTTGGAGCGGAACGATTCCGATTTCGGCTCCCTCGATGGCGAATTCGACCGGCGCGTCGGGAGTCGCTTCGCGACAAAGCGCCGCGTTAACCAACGCGGGTTGGCGCAACGTCAATTCGACCGATTCCGTCTTCGTTTTTAACGTCGCGTCGGAACCGCCTTTCGGCAGGTTGAACCGCTCCGCGTCCGACTCGACGTAAACCGCGCTAAAAAAATCCGACATAACCTCTCCCATATCTAGCGTTATAAACTTACTCTTCCGACGCGAAATGAAATTCGGGCAACTTCAACTCTTGAAAATCCGCGTAAACGTAAAGCCGCTCGACGTTCACTTGACGAAGAACCTTTTTGACTTCTCCGTCTTTGATAATATTCACGAACTTGCTCCACTTATAATCCCAACCGTTTTTATTGTAAGGCTCCGATTCCAACGCGGTCTTTTCCCCTTGCCACGTCCAAATCGCCTCGGTCTGACCGACGACGTTCATCGCCCACTGGAACTTATGCGAGAGCTTCCACTTTAACTTAATCTCGCCGTTCTCTTCGTCGTCTTCGTTTAGCAAGTCGACGTCGCAACCTTCGTACAAGATGGAGCCGGGCGCAAACCCGCAAAAATATTCGCTATTGACGCAAGGCGTATGGTCGAGCAATTTAAGAAAACGTTGAAACGTAAACTTCGACCAGCCGATCTTTTCCACGATCGTCATCTGCATGTTCGGACGCTTGACTTCGACGCCTTCCGCCACGCCGTCGTCGTTTACGTTGAGAAGTCCGTAAGTCTCTTCTTGCGGTTCCCCGAGCAAACACGACACGCGCTGAACGGTCGATCGCGCCGTGCTGATCGTCGCGGTTCCGCCCAACGTGGAGATTTGAATTTCGTAATTATTCTTTCCGGAGTTTTCTTTGTCGTAGTATTCGAGGGTCGCTTCCCAAATCGGCGCGCCGCCCGAGTCGATCGTCAGCTGTTTGTCTTCAAGAGGCAGAGCGGGGGACTTCGGCGTGGGGAAGTCTTCCCAAAGATTATTTAAATCCAGCCATCCGCACAGCGTTTCGTAAGCGACGTCGTAATTGAAGGTGCCGACAATCTTACAATTGCGCGTGATCTGATTCGATTTAGATTTAGAAAGCCTTATCGAGCTTGGCGAGTTTTCCGCTTCCGCGCAATAAATCTCGCCTTCGCCGGGGATTAAGACGGCGTCGTCTTGACGACCGTCGGAACTATGATGATACGACGAGCCGTGCCAATAGGTTTTCGTTTCGCCGTATCTTTTGCCGAACCAGCTTTTTCGTTTAATCCAAACGTCGGAACCGACTTCCGCTTCGGCCCCGGTCAAAGGGTCGAAGCGGCTTGGCGGGAGGGAATCGACCGGCTCTCCCCGCGCGTCGAGTTCCGTTCTAAACGGCTCTTGATATTCGCTTTCTCGCATCGCAACGTCTCCTATGCGAGACATTATAACACGGAGAAAAGCGTTTGATTAAAATAAGCCGTTTTCAGTGTTCTCTGCGATCGCTTTAAGGAATTCGGTTTGACGAATCGCGTTTTCCTTTTGCCAGTCGTTGTGGTTTTCCATCGTCTCGAACGCGTTGAACGTCCCGGAGGAAGTAACTTCGCGCTCGACTTTGGACGCGTCGTTGTACGACCGCATCGCTTGGATAACGCTCGAATAACTATCGTAGTATTCGTTTTGCGCCTTCGAAAAAGATTCGTACGCGGCGACCTTTTCTTCTTGCGTCGTATTGCCGTTTTTGGTCTTCTGCCAGTTGCTCCAAGCCTCTTGCATTTGAGACCAGTTGAGCGAAGTCATGCTCGACGATTCTTGATACCTTTCCCACGCTTCCGCGCGTTTGGCTTGGTTGACCATAAATTGAGCCGCGGGGGAATCTTTGTCGGGGTTCGCCGCTTGCAACATTTCGTAATATTCCGTGCGAAGTTGAGCCTCGCGCGTCTTGCCGTCGAAATTGTTGAAGGCTCGGTTCAAGTTGTCGGCGACGTCTTCTTCGTAATCGAATCGAACGCGACGTTCGCGCGATTTGCCGGACTCGCGAATCTGCTGAATCGCGAAATTCTGTTCCGCTTCTTGCCCGTCTAGTTCGGCTTGCCGGTTTCGATTCGCCGTTCTTCGTTCCCGAATGCTTTGCGCCCGTTCGCGCAATCCCGGCATAGCGTATTGCGCCTCGACGGGATCGCGCCCGACGGAACGCATTTGTTCCATAACGTCCGCGTATTGTTCGTCGAGCTTCGACGCTTCCTCTTGAAGCGTCGCGCGTTCGGCTTCGATCTCGGGGTTCTTATATCCGACGATTTCGCCGGCGCCTTGCGTCGCTTCTTGCCCGTCTAGTTCGGCTTGCCGGTTCCGATTCGCCGTTCTTTGTTCCCGAATGCTTTGCGCTCGTTCGCGCAATCCCGGCATAACGTATTTCGCTTCGTAAGGATCGCGTCCGGCGGAACGCATTTGCTCCATAACGTCCGCGTATTGTTCGTCGAGCTTCGACGCTTCCTCTTGAAGCGTCGCGCGTTCGGCTTCGATCTCTTCGTCGGTTCCGCGACGGACAAGATTTTTTCGCGCAAACCCGTGTTTTTTAACGTAAGCGTCGACTTCTTTGTCGGTTTGAACCGACGCCTCTTCGACCGCTTGATCGGCGCCGCGCGTAACGTCTTTATACGAAGCGCGTTCCTCTTTGATTTTAAGCTCGACGTCCAACCGCATATTTCTCGAAGCGTCGTTGAACGCGTCTTCGATTTCCTTTGACATGCGTTCTTTTGCTTCGGGAGATAGCGTCGGGTCGATTTTGATCGCGAGCAGAGCCCGATCTTTTTCGAACGTCATGTCGTTGAGTTTCGTCTCGTACTCTTGTCGCGTTTTCGACCGGAAGTCGCCGTCTTCGCCGTACTCCAACTCGTTAACGTACTTTTGATAAGCGATTTGTTCGGCCGTCGCCCTGTGTTTCGTCGCCTGTCTTTGGTAGGTTTCGGCGGCGTCGAACAAGTTTTTGTAATGGTCGCCGCCCAATCGCGCCTCCGCGCCTCTCAGCGCTTCGCGCTGAACGTCCGTTAAGTCGGTTCGCCCTCTGTACGCTTCGACCAAACGTTCGTCGGAACGTTTTTTGTCCTCGATCTCTCGAACGCGATCTTCGTGCCGGCGATCGAGATCGGAATTTTTGCCGCCGAAATTATTGACGACCGATTCGTGTTCGTACAAATCCCAGCGACCAAGCTCGGCGTCTTTGGTCGCGCGCTCTTGTCTGACGCGCGTTTCTTCGTCCGCCTTTTTATTAGCCGCCGCAAGACGCTCGTCGATTTTTCGTTTTTCCGTTTCCTTGTAATTGTCGAGGAAAAACGAAGCGTAATCAGACGTTCTAACGGCTTCCAACAATTCTTCGTCCGTCGCTCCTTCCCAGCCGACGAAAGATTTCGCCGCTAGCGATCTTGAGTTTCGACCGAGCCATTCTCGAATCGATTCCGCCGACGCTTCCGTCGCCGCGTCGATTCCCATTTTCGCTTCGTTCGCCGACGCTTGCATTCCCAGCTTGCGATCTTCGCCCGCGAATTCCAAGTCGACGAAGTCGTGCGATTCGCCGCCGAGAGCCAGTTTGGCGTCGAAACGTTTTCGGTTTAGCGCGACTCTCGCTTTTTGAAGCTCTTCGTCCATCTCGTAAAAAAGATCGGCGAGATCGGCGAAGATATTGTGTTCGGCGATTCGCGCGAGCGCTTCTTGTCCGATCTGGCTGTCTTCGCCGTATTTCTCGACCAGCTCTTTTTCCTGCTCGATAAGATTGCGGAGTTGGTTTTTTCGTTTTTTCTTCGCTTCTTCAAATTTTCGTTTGTTGAAGTTCAGTTCTCCCAAATCCGCCGATTCGTGATCGTAAGAAGCGCTTCGCATCTCCGCGTCGAGATTTTCGATCCAGTCGCGTTGATCGCGAACCAATTTGTCGGCGATCAATTGCTTCGATTTCGCCAACTTGTTTTGCGCGTCTTGAATCTTTGCCGCGCGGTCTTCGTCGGAAAGCGAGTCGTCGTTAAGGTAAGCGTTGATCAAGAATCCCGCGTCGCGGTCGAGCGTCGCCGCCAACTCGTCGGCGGCGAATCCGAATTGATTGTATTCGTCGTTCTCTCCGCCAAACGCCATTTTATTAAGAAAGACTTCGCGATTCCGTTCGACTTGTCCTTGACTGAACGCGTCTTCGATTTGGTAAAACCCTTCGGAAAGTTTCTTCGAACGTTTCGCGGAGTCGGCGATTCCGCGAAAACGCTCGGCTTCTTTCGCGTCGCCGATCGACTCGTAGTACCTCGCTTGTCTTTCCGCGTCGAAAATCGTTTGATCAAGCTCGTCTTGACGCGCCTCGTTTTCGCGCGTCGTTTTCATGTCGTCGTAAGCGAATCCTCCCAACTGTTCCGATTCGTGATCTTTGACCGTCGACATATGAGAACGGAATTGTTCGCGACGCCATTGGCCTTTTTTGAATTGAACTTCGTCGTCGATACTTTCGTTCGCTTGTTTAAGGCGCTGGTCGTATTCGTCGACAAGACGTTTCTTCTCGTCGTCCGAAATATCGTCGCGAAGTTTAATCGCCGTCTTCGCTTGCTCGACTTCTTCGGTTAAACTCTTCTTCGCGTTCTCGCCTTCGAGCGCGATCGCGTCTTCGCCGAAAACTTCGCCCCCAAAATTGAGTTTCGAATCGAGGCCTTGCTCGGCGATTCGTTTGCTCCATTCCTTCATCTCTTTGTCGAAGCGCGCGAAGTCCTCCGCAATCTGTTTGAACGCTTCGTAACGCTTCGCGCGTTCGAGCGCTTTGCGTCCTTCCTCCGTGTCTTTGCCGACCTGTTCGGCGTAGTCGCGTTCCGCTTGCGCGAGCGCGTCGAGTTCGTTGACGCGTTGTTCCATCGCAAGATCGGTCGCGTCGAGATCGGCGTAGAAATCGCCGGCGTTCGTCGACTCGTGCCCCATTAACGCGTTGCGCGACGACGCCTTAAAATCGGAAGCCCAGCTCCGTTTGCCGAGTTCGGCGCGTTCTTGAATCTTTGCTTCGCCTTGTCGAATCTCTTCTTCCGAAAGACCTTCCTTTTCGGCTTGCCGTCGATACTCGTTTTTCTTTTCGCGAGCGTCGAGATCGAACGCGGCGTACTCGTGAACTTCGCCTCCGTTCGACAGCGCGGCGTCGCGACGCGCTTGCTCGATTTCCGCCTTTTCGCCAAGATACCGCTTTTCTCGTTCGACCCAGCGTTCGAGGTTTTTCAGCTCCGCCCGCGCCGCCTTCGCGCGAGCCCGCGCTTTCGCCGCTTCCTCGGCGTTTCCTTGCGCTTTGAAATTAGCGGCGAGACGGTCTTCTTCCGCCGCGACGTTCAACAAGTCTTGGCGCTTAACCGCGACGTCGCGGTCGAAAGCCTCCGCGTCGAAATCCGTTTCGTCTTCGTCGGGGACAATTTCTTTAATCGTCTTTCGGACTTCCGCGTCGCGGCGGACTTTCCAGTCTTCTTGCTTCCGCGCGATCTGCGCGTCGATTTCCGCGTTTGCGCGACTTTCTTTCTCGGCGTAGTCGATGTTAGACAATTGCGTCTGCTCGGCGATCGTTGCTTTTTCGGACTCCGCCTGCGCGTCGATTTCCGCTTTTGTTTGTTCCAGCCGATCGAAAGCGTCTTTTCTCGCGCTTTCGGCGTTTCGTTCGACGTCTTCGAGCTGCGATTCGGCGAGTCTTCTCTTGGCCTCGGCTTCCTCGTCGATTTTAGCTTCTTCGAACTGGGCTCTCCACGGTTTGAAGGTCATCTCGTCGAAAACCTTTTTCTTGCGATTAGCCTCTTCGTTGATTTCGCGGAGCCTGTTTCCGTAATTTTCAATCGCGACCGCTTTATCCGCCGCCAATTGTTCGTCGATTGCCGCGATCTCTTCCGAAAACTCGGTCGACGCGCCTTCCTTGGCTTGTTCGGCTTGGGCGTCGACCTCCGCGATCGCCTTTTCGGACGCCTTCGCGCGATCGTAGTTAGAAAGCTCTTGCGCGTTTTCCGCTTGGAACCGCGCTTCCGCGACCTTCTTCTTCCGTTCCGCTCCTTCGATCGCGATCGCGTCGTATTCGGAAACCTCGCCGGCGTTGGAAAGAAGGGCGGCGTTCGTTTGTTCGGCGATTTTCCGTTCCAGTTCTTTCATCTTGACGGAGAAAGCGCGGTAGCTCTCCGCCAACGTTTTGAACAGCTCGATTTTTTCTAGTCGTTCCAAACTCTCTTGCGCCTCGCTCGCGTCCAACGCGCCGGAGGCGAGCACGTCCTTTTCCGCTTGCGCCATCTTTTCCAGTTCCGAAACTCGCTGTTGGTACTGCGTCTCGGATTCGGAGAAGTCGACGTACAACCCGCCCGTTTCCGCGGATTCGTGTCCGACAGTCTGCGAACGAAACTCGTCTTGACGCGCGAGCAGCCAGTCGTTTTGCGAACGCGTCGCGTCGTCTCGAATCCGCGCGACGGCGTCGGTTTCCTTTTGATCGAGCGCCGCGAGCTTTTGGGTTTTCTCTTCTTCGGACGCGTCGGACGCGAGTATCTTCGCTCGTTCGACGTCGACTTCGCGTCTCGTTTGCGCGATATTTTGCTCCGCGTCGAGTTCGATCGCGTTCAGCTCGTGAACCTTGCCGCCGGAAACGAGTTTCGACGCCAGCCGTTCGCTTTCAATCTCGGTTTCCCTTTGAGCCAACTCCGATTCAAGCGCGTAGGCGCCTTCTTCGATTTTTTCTAAAACGTCGTACTTCGCCAAACGTTCTTGCGCCTGCTTGGCGAGTTCCGGATTGGAATCCTTGTATTTCTCGGCCGTCGCTTGATCGCGCTCCCGTTGCGACTCAAAGAATTGTTTCGACTCTTCGTGTTTCTCGTCGAGTTCGTCTTGTTTGAACAAGAAACCTTTATTCGAAAACGCCGACATGGAACGAATGCGCCGCGCGACGACTTGCGCGTACTGCTTGACGCGTTCGTCGATCGAGCCTTCGATCTGTTCGAGTTTTTCCTCGATCTCGTTCGCCGGAAGATCGGACGCTTTAATATCCTCGATGAGACGCAAGTCGTCTTCCAGCCCGTAAACCAATTGGTCGAACTGGTCGGCGACGTTCTTGTCGGCGCGTTGAATTTGTTTATTGAACGCTATCGCGCGTCGACGTTTGTCGTCTTGATCGACGCGTTCCAACGCTTGCGCCTTTCGAGATTCGCGCGTCGCGTCCTTGGCTTGCCGTTCCTCTTTGATCGCCGCGAGACGCTTTTCCGTCCGGTCGACGACGTCTTGCGGCGCGTTTTGTTTTTTCAGATATTCAAGTTGTCCTTCGTAACCTTTTTGAAGTTCGGCGTAAGTCTGATCTTCCATCTCGAACGCGTAATCGACGTCGCGCTTTTTCCGAGTCGTGTCGAGATCGATCTTCGCGGATTCGGCGGAATACCCGGTATAGATTTTCGAATACTGTTCCGCCATAGCGACGTCGACGTCTTTTTCGAATCCGGCGAAAAACTCTTCGCGCCGACGTAGGCTTTTTTCTTTCGCGACGGCGTCGTCGCTTTCCGCGCGCGCGGACTTCCATTGTTCCTTTTTTTGGGACGTTGTCGCGTTAATATCTTGTATGTCTTGAAGATAAATCTGTTGAGTTAATTTTTTTACTCTGTCTTTGCCCGCCGCGGTTAATCTAGAATCGTTTTCAACGCCTTCGATACGTTGTTGGTAACGGCGATAACGAGCCAGTTTTTGAGCTTCGCCTTCTTTGTCGAACGCCCGATATTCCTCGACGTCTTCCGAGCCGAGCCCTAGCGCGTCCAACTCTTCTTGCGTCGCGTTCGGGTCGTCGAGTTTCGCGTACTTCGCTCGATTTCCCGCCTGATCGAGCCGATAAAGTTTATCGTTGTACGCCAAGTTTCGCGTCAGTTTTTCCCGCGTTTTCTTGACGTCTTCAAGCGGGCCGTTGGTCATTTTGTCTTCCAAAAGCGTCGAAATTTCTTCGCGCTTGCGCTCGCCCAACTCGATCGTTTCCGACAGCGATTCGCCGATCTCGTCTTGCGCCTTGCGCCCCAATTTCCAACTCGTTTCCGTCCCGTCGTTCATCGCCTTGCGAATGTTTTTCATTTGCCGCGAAACGGCGTCGAGCATCGTTTCGTAGGAAGCGACAAAGTCTTCGGGCGAAACGTCGTTTTCTTTAAGCCCGACTTTCGACGCGTCGTTCGAAAACTCGTCGATCGTCGTCAACGAAACTTTCCGCGCGGTTGAAATTTCTTCGTTCGTCGACTCGGTTTTCGTTTGCTCCATCGACGTCGCGAGAGAATGGACCGAGTCGTAAGCGGTAACGTAGGCGGCGTTTTCGCTATTCTTTCTCGGGTCCCACCATCCGACGGTCGCGCCAATCTCCGCGCTCATTCGTTTATCGAGCGCGGAGAACGCTTGATATTCCGCGCTTTGAAGAAGCTCGGCCGGAAGCGTTCCATTCGACCGACGCAATCCGTCGAGAACTTCGCGGAGTCGCTCCGCGTCTTCCGTGTAAGCCGCGGCCGCTTCGCCCATAAGCGATTCGTTATCTCCCGACCAACCGGCCGCGACTAATTGGTCGTACTGCGCTTCGCTTGAAATATTCGACATCAAAATCTTGGCTTCGTCGGCGAGCGCCGCGCGTTCTTTCGCGTCGAGATCGGCTTCGATTTCCTTTGCGGCGGTTTTGTCGTATCGGATCGCGGTTTGACGCAATCCGTATTCGTCGGTCGTTTCCTTAAACCCGACGAGACGATCGAGCCTTTCGGAATCAACGCCCGCGTCGCGAAGTTTCTCGACGCGCGATCTAATTTCTTTTTGATTGGCTTCCGATAAGTCGTCTTGCTTGGACAATTCTTCCAGACGCTCGAACGACTCTTTCGCCGACTCCTTGTCGTTTGCGGCGCGCTCGCTTCTGTCGGTTTGCAATTGCCGTTTTTCATTAGCTTTTTCACGCGCCGCCGAATTGTCGTTAGTAAACCATCCGCTTAAAACGTTCCAAAGTTCCATCAGCGCCATCGAAATTCCGGCGATAATCAACCCCATTCCCGTAGACGCGACAATGGAGACGATTCCGCCGACAATTCCGCCGAGCGTCATCAATCCGCCGGCCGCGATCCGCGCCGCTCCGGCTTGCGCGTTGTTGGCGACGATCGTTCTTTCGGCTGGTTTCTTCATTTTTTTGAACGCCGACGCAAGCCCGGTTCCCGATTTTCGAAGAACGTCGAACGTTTTTCGAATCGCGCCGGTCGACTTTTTCCATTGCTTTTCAAGCGCGTCGTACGCTTCGGCTTTTCGTTTCTCAGAGTCTTGGACGCGCGTGTCGGGCTCGGCTTTAAACCGCGTGGGGTCTCGCGGGTCGAACCCCAGAGAGCGAGACGCGGTTTCCAATTCTCCAAGATATTCTTCGGATTTAGTTCTTTCTTGAACGACGTTCGCGCGAGCTTCTTCAACATCTTGTTTTTGTTTGACGCGTTCGTCGCGGAGTCGTTCGGCATTGTTGCGGCTCGAATACAACTTTTCGACTTCGCGTTCCGCGACGCGTTTCTCGGCGAGCTGCTCCGGCGACATGTCCTTTTCGTCGACGCCGGAGAACTTCGCCAAATTTTCTTGCGCCTGTTGCAACGCGGCGCTTAATTCGCGAAGCTCTCCGTTAACGTCGCCGAGCGAGTCCTGAACTCGTCGGTGAGCGCGATCGAGGACTCCTTGCAGGTTGCTAAATTTCTCAATTTCTTGCTCAGTCTTGGTGATTTCTCTTCGCAGCAGAATCCGAGGATCGCGTTCCTTATTCGAGACGAACTGTTGGTCGAGCTTGGCGTGCATCGCGGCGCGTTCCGGCTCGATCGCTTGGCGCTTCGCTTCGACGTCGGCGATCAGCGGCGCGGCGTCCCTTTCGTAAGAAAGGTTCGCGCCCGCGATCGCCGCGTCGCGCAACCCTTGATTCGAAATCTTGCTCGCGACCGCCAATTCGTTCTCTAATTGTCCGTACCGTTGCGCGAGCGCTTTTTCGGCGTCGGCAAGTTCCTGAACGGCTTTGCGATACCCGTCCGCCGCCTTCGGTATTTCTATGACGAGTTTCTTTTTCTCGACCTTCCGATCCGCCTCTTTTATCGCCTCGCGCCTTTCGCGCAATTCTTTTTGTCCGTCGGTTCTTGCTTCGGGGTCGCGGGAATCGAAATCTCTCTTTTCGGAATCGATTCGCGAATAGTAATGACGCAACTTGACTTCGGAGCCCGTTCGTTTCTTCGCCGCCTCTTGCACGGCGACGTCGGTAACGCCGTATTCGGGTCGAAAATTTACGCTCGACGCGTAGTCGTCGCGCGCTTTCATCGCTTGGTCGCGCCCGACGCTCGCGTTTCGCGCGTCCGCCGAAGCGGCTTTTCTCTCCGCTTCGGCCCGATCGAAGCCTTGAATCAATTCGTCGAATCGTTTTTGCAACCCCTCGTCCGCCGTCTCGACGACGAAGCTCGCTTTCAACCCTTTGCGTTTCGATTCGTTCGTCCAAGTTCCTTCGCCGAACTCTTGGTCGAGCGCCTTCTTGGCGGCGTCGCGTCGCGCCGTCGCTCCCGCCAATTCCGCGGGCGACGCGGCGCGACGCGCTTTCTCCGCGTCCCAATACTCGGCGTGCATACGATCGAGTTTTTCGGAGCGTTCGACGTCGGGGATTCGGCTCGTTAACGTTCGTCGAAACGCTTCGCGCCCCGTTTTTCTTTCCCAGTTTCCGCGCCCAAATTCGGAATCCAACGCGTCGGCGAAAGTCTTGCGACGATTCTTCGCTTCCTCCGCCGCGTCTAAACTCGACTGAACGACGGCGTCGGCTTCTTGGAACGCTTTATCCAAGCGATTGTATTTAGAGCGTTGCGAAGAAGAGAGCTTGCGCGCGTCTCGAAAAATCGTATCGTCGACGCCTTTTAGCGCTCGGGGGCCGTTGGTTCTGCTTTGTCCGGTATAATCGCCGTACAGATCGACGCGCGCGGTTCGCGCTTCCGTTTGCGCTCGTCGAATTTCGCCGCGAGTTTTTTGGTATCCCTTGTCGGCGACGTCGTATTCGATCGTCGCGCCGGGTCTCGCTTTCGCCGTTTTCGATTCGGCGATCGTCGCTTCGACTAGTTCTTTCGACTGTTTGTCTTTCTTTTTTTTCTTCGGTTTTTCTTCCGGCTTCTCTTCTTGCTTCGCCTGTTTCCCGAACCCAAACAACGTTCCTATATTAAAAACGCCGTGCAGGGCGCCGACGCTTTGAAGCGCGGAGCCGTAAGCGAGAACGGCGCGCGCCGCCGTCTGGAACGTCGCGCCGATCGATTCGACGGCGGAGCGGATTTCGCCTTGCTTTTTGATAAGCGAATCCGAAGCTCGAACGATTCCGGTTACTCTTTTGTAGTAGTTCCCAAGACCTTTGCCGTCGCTCCCCGGGGTCGTAATCTTGGGGATCGCTCCGACTTCGCGAAACGCGTCGCGGGTCGCGCGAACTTTTTGCAACAACTCGTCGTACTTCGCGACGATCTTCTCAATACTTTGGACGTGCGCCGAAGATGAATTGGCGACGGTCCCGAGCGTCTTCAAGAAACCGGCGAACGATTTTTCCAGCCCGCCGATATTAGCCGCGCTCTTCGTCGACGTTTCCGAAAGAATCTTGAAGAACCGCGCCGTCTGCCGCATCGTGCGTTGCAACGCGCTCGTCACTTCGACGAATTTGCGATAAGTCCCGACGACGGAATTATTCTTTTGCGCCGCTTGGAAGAGCGCGTCGAATTGCGCGACGGTCGCTTTCAACTTCCCGTCGATTCCGTCGAACGCGCTTTCCGCCGCCTCGACCTGTCCGACGAGCGCCGAAAACTTGTCGGCGAGATTTTGCGAACGTTTCGCCGCCGTGTTAAGACGCGTCCCCAATCCGGCGAGAGGGCGACTCAGCTGAGCGAGGGAAGCGCGGACGCGGCGGAAGACGCTTCCGGACGAACCGAAATCGTTGCGGAACGCGGCGAGCGCTTTAACGACGTAATTGATCTTGTCGGCGCATCGGTCGACCGCCGTCGCGAATGACGGCGCCCCGGACGCGACCTTATGAAACGCTTGGCTTAGTCGGTTGAAACGCTCGATCGCGCGACTCGTAACCTTGGAGATCGACGACAAGTTTTCGTCCAAGTATCGCGTCGCTTGCCGCGCGCGTTCGATTCCGGAAAGCTCGATCTCGAACGGTTTCAATTTTTTCGTTTTGAGCGGCGCGGCTCCCGACAACATCTTGAACGCGTCGGTTATTTTGCCCCAAGTCATCGCGTTAAGCTGTCGCGCGACGCCGAGCGCGCCGGAGAGCGTTTTCGAAAACAGCCCGGCGGCGAGTCCGACCGCGCCCAGCGATAACGCGACGCCGCCGACGACCGCTCCGATTTTGACGATCGAACCAATGATCGCTTTGTTGACGTTGATGAATTTAATCGCGGAGTCGAGAATCGCGACGAATCGTTCGCCGACGCCGATTAGCGCGTTCTCAAAAGACTTGTGAATCGCGATTCCGAACTCTTCGACGCGCGACTTCAATCGGCGCAACGTTCCGCCGATCCCGCTGTCCATAATCTCGGACGTGTTGTAGGCTTCCGACTTTGCGTCCGACAACGCTTGTTGCATTTCGTAAGCGTTGGAAACGGCTAGCGTAAACGCGGCGGGAAGGGCGCGAAGCGAAAAAACGTCTTTGTAAAGCGACGCGATTTCGGCGCGCGTCTTGCCGAGTTCTTGCGCCTTGCGGTTGGCTTCGCCGAGAACGGTGATAAGACCTTTCAATTCGCCCGTGTCGGCGTCGACGAAATCGACCCCGAGGCTTTCTTTGAATTTCTGTTGATTAAGGGACGACGCCATGCGCATGTAGAGGTTGCGCATCGCCGTGCCGCTTTGCTCGCCTTTGAGGTTAAATTTGGCGAGGAGGCCCAAGTCCTGCAACGTTTCTTCAAGACTGATGTTCATCGCTTTGGCGACCGGGCCGATATATTTCAGCGAGTCGCCGAGGTTTTGCAACGTCTGAGGCGACGAGTTCGTCGTCGCGACGAGCAAGTCCATCACGCGTTCCGCCTTTTGCGTCTCGATCTGAAACGATCGCAACGCGGCGACGGCGACTTGCGCGGCGGCCGCGACGTCGGTTCCGGTGGCGCGCGCGAGATTGAGCACGTGCCCGACGGTGTTTTGAATTTCCGCGATCTCGAACCCCGCGCGAGCGAGAATCAACATCGCGTCCGCGGCTTGACGCGCGGTGAACGACGTCGTTCGCCCAAGTTCCCGCGCCTGCGTTTCGAGCCGCGACATCTCCGAAGCGGCGACGCGAATTTCCGAGATCGGACGATTCAGTATTTTCGCGAAATCTTCGAGACTCTTCGACCCGCTGCTCATCGCGTTTTGCGTCGTCCCGGCAATCGCGCGCATCGAGTCGTCGAAATCGGAGAACAACCGGAGGCTCGCGGCGATCGGGGCGATCGAGAAGGCCGCCGAAATAGAATTGCTGATCGCCGACATTTGAGAACCCCAGTTCCTTAACTGGGATTCGGCTTGACGAAGCCCGGCGGTGAATTTAGAATTGTCGGCGTAGATTTCTACGTAAGCGCGCCCGGCGCGAACGGAAGCGTTGTTGGCCATAAAGCCCTCCCATCGTCGTCGACGATGGAACGGCTTTTATCGACGGTTCGCGTTCCAAGCCGACTTCACGAACGTTTTGATTGATTTCGAATTAACTCGTGAAGATCAAAGTCTTCGCGTTTCAGGTTTTTCGTCTTTTTCGGGTCGCCGTGCATGCGAACGATTTGCAAGCACAGCTGCGACGCGATCCGCCAATCGTGAGCGATCTTCGCGTCGCGCATAAGGTAGAGTTGCGCGAGCGTCAGACCTCGGGGGTCGACTCCAACTTCTCCCGCATATCCCCAAATTGTTTCCCAAAGAATTCCGCCGTTTCCGCGTTGACGACCGCGTTTTTCACAAGCTCGTCGATGTTTATCGCGGAGACGGTCGCTTCGAGCTCGTCTTGCCATCGCTCGCAGAGTTCGAGGCACGTCCTTAGATATTTCGCTTGCCCTTTCTTTCCAATCGCTTGGAAAAAATCCTCGTACTCCTTCAAGAAGGCTCGCTTCGCGACGGCGGCTTCCTCGCCTCCGAAATATTCGAGCGCGGTTTCTCGCGTATATCCGAATTTCTCCAATTGAGATTCGCAGGCGACGACCGCGCACTTCAACTCGAAGTACGGGTCGCGAACCGTCATATTGAACAAGTCGAGTTCGGCGTCGCCCTGTTTCGTTTCGGGCGACAGGAGGTCGAAGCCGATCGCGGCTTTGATGCGCTCCATCGCGCCGATCGTCAAGCGGAGATTCCAGATATTGCCGTTAACGTCTTTAAACT
>JAFSFF010000151.1 GCA_017435375.1 Thermoguttaceae bacterium | reverse complement strand
AAGCAAACGCGGTCGTCTCGATACTCGACGTAAGCGCCGAGATTGTTGCCGTTATAACCGCTCGTCGTTTCGACCGGCTCGCACCCGGCGGCTTTGCGGTCTTCGAGGAGAATCGACTCGTACTCGTTTTTCGATTCGAGAATCAGCTCGACCTCGATAAGATCGCCGGAAGCGACCGAATCGCCGGAGTTTAGCGCGACCTTCTCGAAGCGTTCGACGCGTTGCGCAACCGCTTGACCGCGTCCGCCTTCGACGAGCGACGTCGCGTCCTTCTTCGGAACGAGCTTGTAATAACGCCGCTCGACTTTCACTTCGAGCCCGGCTTTTGCGATCGGGTCTTCGAGCGTGAAGAATTCGAGGTAAGCGTTGTAATACAAGGGATTCGCTCCGGTCGTTTTGAGAACGATTTCGCGGTCGCCGGACGCGATTTGCGCCGCGTCGAGAACGAGCGTTCCGTCCGTTTCGAAGAGCGTTTCCGGCGAATATTCGACCGTTTTTCGAAGTTCGCCGTCGACGTAAACTTCGACTTTCGAATCGGTTGCAAGTTCGTCGGTTCGGCGCAAATACTCGACGAACGCTTCGACGCAGACGGCGGTGTCGCGCGTCGAATTCCAGTAAGTCGCGTGTTTGCGATTGTTAAGTAAGTACTTGACGAGGCGCGGCGCGTCGTCGACGAGTCCGAGAGCGCGGAGCGTTTCGGCGTCGACGCGACTTAACAGCTTCAAGTAAGCGGCTTGCGTCTCCATTTCGGAGCCGTGCCAACGCCAAAAATACCAACCGGGCACGTCGTTCAATTCGAGCCAAACCGTTTGGTTTTCGTCGTCGACCCTGCGATACTGCGACAAACGACGCAAAATCGTTTCGACGCGGGACTTAGCGACGGCGCGCGATTCGGCGAGTTCCGGCGTTTGTCCTTGCGTCGGCGTTTTCGTTTCGTCGTCGAGCGCGAGCGCAACCATCGATAGCGGATAGAGTTGCAGCTCGGTTCGCGCTTCCCAAAGGAACTCTTTCATCGTCGCGAAGAGTTCGGCGGGATTGTCGGAAATCGAGACGTTTTCCTTATCTTGCGTATCGACAAAGGTTTCGGAAAACGGAACCGGGCGAATTCCCGCTTCGGACAGCGTGTAATAAACAAGCGCGTCCGCTTCGTCGGCGCCGTTTTTATAAAGGCGCCACGCGTCCGATTTCGCTTTGCGTTCGTCGCTCCAAACTTTGCCGCGCAAGATTTTAAGCGCTTCTTCCCGTTGATAGTTTTGGAGCCAAGCGACGCCGTTTTGGAGGGCGTGTTCCGGAACCGCTTGGTCGTTGTCGCGCGCCAAAATAAGCCCGCGAACGACGAGCGCGGTCATTTCCGCCGTCGAATGTTCGCCGACGCCGGAGAACCAGCCCCAACCGCCGTCGCCGCATTGCGCCGCGACGAGTTTGTCGACGCCGGTTTGCGAAAGTTTTCGCGCTTCGTCGACGTCGTAAACCGCCTCGTGCGAAGCGTTGCGGCTCCACTGCGCGGCGCGTTCCTTCGCGTCGCCGAGTTCCTGCGCGTTCAGGTTCGCTCGTTTTTCTTTGAGCGACGCCAAGTCGACGCCGGAATCGAGGAGCGTTTTTTGCGCGATAACCAACGGCAGAAAACGGTTTAGCGTCTGCTCGTTGCAGCCGTAAGGATACTCGATCATATACGGCAAGGCGTCGAAAATCGCCCCGGCGAGCGTCGGCGAAAAGCGGACGGTCAGTTTCGTTGTTTCGGAACGTCGCGCTTCCGGAACGGTCAAACGGAACTTCGTTTCGCGCGGCGCTTTAGCGTCGGAAGAAGCGGCGTCGGCGGCGGGAATCATCCCTGAAACGGCGATTTGTTTCGACATGCCGCGTTCCAAAATCGGGAGCGTTTCTTGAATCGCGTCCGACTCTTCGTCGGTGAGCGCTTTCATCGTAAGCGTCGCGGCGCCAACGCTTTGCGCTTTGACGAGCCAATCGACGCGGGCTTCCCCGGACGCCGGAACGACGACGGTTCGCGTCGCGGCGTTCGTTCCGATTCCCGGAGCGTTCAGCGCGGCGCCGTCGGCGTTTTCGACGAGCGTAAGTCGCGGCGAATCGGCGTTTTCCGCGTCGAACTCGAGCGAAACTTGAACCGTTTTTTCGGAGTCGAGGTAGTTGTGAACGATCGCCGAAAGAATCGCTTCGTCGTTTTGCGTCAGGAAGCGCGGCTTCTGCATACGGACGATAACGTCTTTGCGCGAAATGAATTCCGCCGTTCCGGAGCCGACGCGCAGCCCGGCGCCGACCGACCAAGCGGCGACCTTCCACGTCGTTAAGTTTTCCGGCGTCTCGACTTCGATTTCGATAACGCCGTCGTCGTTCGGGAGCAGGGCGGCGGCCCAGAACGCGAGGTCGGCGAGATTTTTGCGCGTTTTCGCTTCGGCAAACGCCGGTTGCGCCGAACTTTGCGACGACGAACCCGCTTCGGCGACGCCCGCGTCCGCGGCGGTTGCGATTTCGTTACGCGCCCTAACTGCGCTCGATTTGAAAGCGCGCGTCGCCGTCGGAGACGCGCCCATCGCCATTTCGGGAGCGGGAGCCGCCATCGCCCCCATCGGGGCCGAACGCGCGCTCATCATCATCGGCGCGGCGTCCGTTTCCATCGCCGCTTCTTCGACGACGGCGAAATCTTCCGCGTCGACGTTCATCGCTAAAGCGTTGGAAGCGGAGAAGATCGCGCCGCCGAAAACGCCGAGATCGCGCATTTTCGATTCGGCGTCTTGCGGGATTCGGAAGATTTTGCGAAGGTTTGTCGTAAATTCGGGCGATTGTCCGTAACGGCGCCAATTCCAGAAGAATTTGCGGACGTCCTCGTCGTTCGGGCCGCGACCGGCGAGCTGTTCGAGCGCCTTATCGTAAACGGTAACAACGGTTTGCCCGACGACCGGACGACCTTCGAGGTCGGTCAAGCGCACTTCGATTTTCGTCTTTTCGCCCGGCGCGACCGTCGCTTTCGACGGAAGAACTTCGACGTTCAAAACGCGACTTTCCGGCGGGACGACAATTTCGCGCGACGCGCTGTAAAACTCGCCGTTCGAGACGGTTCCGGCTTCGACGAAGAAGTTCGGCATATCGCGCTTTTCGATTTTAACGTCGACGCAAGCCGTTCCGTTTTCGAGTTTTACAATTCGAGGTTTCGTCGGCGCGAGCCCGTGTTCCGGACGTTCGAAGAAAAGAACCGTCGCGTCGGGGCGGTCGGACGCGATTTGGACGCGCGCCGTTTCGCCGACTTTAAATTCCGATTTTTCAAGCGTTAGTTCAAGATCGCCGAAGCGGAACGCGCTTTCTCCGCCCACTTTCTTCGCGTCGGCTTTCGCTTCGGCGCTTCGCGACGTCGCGCCGACGGTCAAGAGAACGCCGCCTTCGCGACGCAACCCTTGCGCCGTCTCGACTTCGCAAGAGAGACGGTATTGGCCGGGCTCCGCGGCGGAGAGCGAAAGCGTTCCGAAACCGTCGGCGTTCGTCGCGACGCGCTTCGAGAAGACTTCCCTTTCGATTGGTTGTAACGATCTTAAACCGTTATTGGACGCGGTTTGCGATTGAGCGTTTTCGATAGGGCGATACTCGATTTTGAAGAGACGGACGGTCGCTTCGCCGACGACCGGTTTGCCGTCGACGCGGCGCGTTTGGAACGACGCGTCGATTTGAGACGCGGCGTCGTAAAAACCGCGATTCGTCCAAACGCAAACTTTGAACGGGTCGCGAGTTGCGAAAACGGAACCGGTTCCGACGATCGTGCGACGCGAACGGTCGACGACTTCCGCCGTAATCTCGTAACGCTGGTCGTCGTTCGGGAAAAGCTCCTTCGCAAACGACGTGTCGATAACGATTTGCGCTTTGCCGTCGGAGTCGAGCTTCGCCGTTCCGTCGAGAACGACCTCCGGAACGCCGCCCGAGCGCGGGAACCAACTCGGAACCGGACGGCGCCAACCCCAATTCGACCAACCGGGGTACCACGCGGCGTCGCAGTGAAGCCAACCGTAACCGGGGCCGTAAAACCAATCCCAAGGCAAAACCGGATACCACGTTTCATCGTGTCGCGTTCGCGTAACCTTATACGAAACTTCGCCTTCGGTAACGGGCGCGCCGAAAAGATACTTCGCGGAAATCGTCGCTTCGATCTTGTCGCCGAGCGTAATCGGCTCGGCGGGCGCGTCGACGGCGACCTCAAATTCCGGCTTGCGGTACTCTTCGAGACGGAAACTTCCGCCGCCGTACCAGCGACGGTCGTTCGTCGCGCGAATTTGAACGTTATAAACGCCGAGTTGAGCGTCTTTAGGGAGTTCGAACGAACCGGCGAACGCGCCGAAATCGTCCAAAACGACCGTTTGCGTTTTCACTTCGTCGCCGCGCGGGGACGTAATCGAGTACTTAACTTCTTTGCCGGCCCAAAGATGCGTTTCCGGCAAGTCGTATTTCGCCGTTCCGAGCCAAAACTTAAACTCGGCCTTTTGACCGGGGCGGTAAAGCGGGCGGTCGGAGACGAAATAGGCGCGAGCTTGCTCGTTCGCTTCGTCGTTCGTAAAGTTTTGAGCGCGGCGCAGTTGCGCGTCGAGGCGGTGCGTCGCAAGATAAGCGAAACGCGCCGGTTCGTTCGGATTCACGGACGGGACAAATGTAAATACCGTGTAATAACGATTTGAAGACGATTTAAACAGCGAGCTAAGACCGCCGAAACCGGGGATTTTCTCGACGACGAAGGAACCGTTTTCGTCGGTTTTGACCTTTTCGGAGCGAGCGGCGCGCGTTCGGCGGTTTCCGTCGCGGTTCCAACTCGTTTCGACGACGAAAAGCTCGGCTTCGACGTTTGCGAGCGGGGCGCCGGTCAGCGCGTCGGCGACGTAAAAGTATTCGCCGTCGGCGGTTGAACGCGAAACGATCGCGGCGTCCGGCTTCCAAAAGAACGCGGACGTTTTTTCGGCGGTCTTTTCGGAGTTTTTCGCCGTCGCTTCGACGTAAAACAAACCGCCGCGAGAGATCGGGAGAGCGACGTCGTGTCGACGATTGAAATGGCCCGGCTCCGGTTCGATTTCGACCGTTCGACGCGCGACTTCGGGCCCGAGATACTTTTCGGCGATTTTCTCGACGCCTTGTCGTTGAAGGAAAAATTCGATTTGCGTCGAGAATAAGTCGTTTTTAGCGGTAGGGTTGGAGTTCGCGACTTGACGGAATTCGTCGAGAAGTTTCGTCGCGTCGATTTCTCGAACGACGAACTCGATCGCGTCGGCGTTGCGGGCGACGTAAGAAACGACCGTTTCCGCGCCGTTGATTTTCGACGCGGCTAAGTCAAAGCGACCCCAAGGGTTAACGATTTGTTCGAGCGCTTGGCGGGCTACGGCGCCGCCGCCGAGACGCGAGGCCGTCCAAAGGTCGACGATTTCGCGCCAAGCGTCGGCGGCTTTGTCGAATTGGCGGCGATTTTCATATTCGCGCGCAATTCGCGTCAGCGCTTGTTCTTCATTATCGGGACGCGGGAAGGGCGTCTTGACCAACTTGGCCTCGTCGAGGGCTCGGCGCCAAATCGCGAGGCAGTTGTCGGAGTCCGGCAGCTTAAAGCGTTTGACGCCGGTCGCCAGCTTCGCGATCGTTTCCGAATCGTCGAGGGTATGCAAGTCCCAAATTCCGGCTTCCGACGTCGGCGCGTTCGGCTCGTCGGAGCGCGACGGGAAGTAATGCGAATAGTCGGAAAGCGTTTGAACGCCGAAGGTTCTTTGCGCTTGATCTCCGAGTTGAAGGAGAATGTGAAAGCGACTCGCCGGCGTCGAGACCGCAAGGTATTGCGACTCTAGGTAACGAACGCGTTCGCCGTCGTTTTGCGCCGCTTCGAACGATTCGGGCGTCGCGAAGAAAATCGGGTTTCCGTCGGCGTCGACCGGAGCGCCTTGGCCGCGGGAACTTCGGTAATAATCTCGCGCCGCTTCGGCGTCGGGTTTCGGCGTCGCGTCGAGGTCGGTTTTCGCTTGCAGACGCCAACGTCCGCTCGGGGCGCCGAGGTACGACGGGCCGTTCGTAAGCGCTTTGATAAAACAATTATAGTAATTACCGAACGCGCGTCGGAAGTCTTCTTCGATCGGCGTTTGACCGCCGCGAACTCGCGGAGATTTTTCGAAGGGCGGCAAACCGAGCGTTTCGGCTTGCGCTCGCGCGGCTTTCTCGTCGATCGGAGCGTCGACGCCGTTCGGGAAGAGCGTCGCTTGGTCGGCGCGAACGAGCGGAAACGCTTCGTTCAGGAGATAAAGGGCGCGAGCGCGGTAAAACCCCGTCCCATCGCCGGCGTTCGGACGCCAACTTTCCAAACGGACGAATTTACCGTCGACGATCTCGCCGTAAACGGAACCCGAGTCGAGCAGGAAGTCGGCGAACACTTTTTTGACGCGCCAAGAGTTTGGGCGAGCTTTCGCCGCTCGTTCGTAAACCGCTTCCGACGCGACCGGCCCGACCGCGTCGTTTAACGTCAAGAGCGCGATAAGCGCTTCGTATTCCGTCGATTCGGCGGAGTCGACGACCGCTTCGCAAAGGACCGCGGCGTCGGCGCCGATTCCTTCGCTCGTTAGTTTTTTCGCGGCGTCGAGGAGTTCCGACGGCGACTTTCCGGCGAGTTCTTGCGCTTTTTCTTCCGGCGTTCGGGTCGCGATTCCGGCGAACGGAAGATTCGATTTCGTCGCCGCGTCCGGAGCGACCGGGCCGCCGGGCGAGGTCGGGTTGACCGGACGAACGACGCGGTTCGGTCGGAGCGGCGGCGCGGCTTCGGAACGAGCGGCGATCGCGAATCCGACGACGAGCGCGGCGAAAAGGCCGAACGTCGAAACGACGGCGAACGTTCGAGCGTTGCGGAAATCGTTGAATCCGAACGCGACCGCGGCGAGAGCGGCGAGCGAGCCAAACGTCGAAACGACGGCGAACGTTCGAGAACGCCGCGACTTAGGGCGAGAGGAAAGCGCAAAACGGCGAGTGCGTTTGGCGCGTCGATTTGAGGTTGGCGTCATTGTGTTTTTCTCCTTGGAAAAGCGACAAACCGATGGACGAGCGGCGTCGCGACGGCGTTCGACCGAGCGTTAACCGAATCGATTCAAGTTTGAAATCGACGGAAGAACGGCGAACGGCGCGGCGCGATTATCTCCATTATACTAAAGACGACGAATAAGTTGGGAAGACGGTTGTGAAAAACAACAAAATTTTCTCGTTTTTTTCAATTATTTTAAGCGCGCGACGACGAGAATGTTGAAATAGGTAAGGCGCGAGCTTTAGGATAAAGCGTTGGGTTGATTGTAGCGATTTTAAAGAAAAGGCCGGATGTGAGGCGCCGCGCGTTTTTTTTGCTTTTCCGCGCAAGGTTCGGCGATAATAACCCCGATGGAGCGGCGCAGATATGCCCGACGTCGACGTCGGCGGCGCGAAAGAGGTCGAAACGCCTTAAAAACGTTCCGAAAATAAAACAAAACGACCAATCGCCGTTATAACCGTTAAAATTTATTGCCTTTTTGGAAAAATGGGAAAAATAACGGCGAATAGGGGCTTTTCAAAGCGAAATTTTAAGAGAAAATATAGACAAAATAGCGAAGCAGGGAAGTTTGCGTATCTTCGTTAATTTTGTTGCGCGACGCGACTTGTCGACGAGCGTCGCGTCCGTCGTCGGCTCTTTTTAACCAAAAGCCCGCCGACTCGCCGGTCGACGATTTTTCAACGCAAACGCGAAACTTGCCGCCGCGTT
>JAFSFF010000150.1 GCA_017435375.1 Thermoguttaceae bacterium | reverse complement strand
CCGCCGAGTCCTCCGACCAACCCGTCGAAAAAGTCGTCCGGAATCGCGTCTTTCAGCTCGCCGGTCGCGTCGGTCGCTTTCTTCGCGGCGACGACGATTTCGCCGAGCCGGTCGCGGACGTTCCCCGCCTCGTCCCTAAAAAAGCCGAGCGCCTTTTGAATTTTCGTCAAGCCCTCGACGAAACCGCCGTTCGCGTCGCGGACGCGCCCTAGTTCGTCGACCCAGTCCCCCGCCGCGATTTGCGACTTATTCAGACCGGAAACGCATTTTCCCAGCGAGTTGACAAGGAGCCCATGCGCGTCGACCGTTGCGCCGAGCGCCTTCGCCCAACGCGGAACTTTCGCCGACGCCGCCGAAACCGCGTCCGAAACTTTCGTCCAAGAATCGACGCTTTCGAGCCGAGCCCGCGCCGCCGCTTCGACCGCCGTTTCCTCCGCTTGCGCCGCGTCGACAACCGCTTTCGCTTGCTTCGCCGTCGACTCAACGTTCGCGTCCGCCGCGTCGCGACGTTTCTTTTCCCCGTCGGCAACCGCTTCGGCGACCGCGTTAATCGCCGCCGTTTCGCGCTTTGCATTCTCTTCGACGGCGGCGCCGATTTCCGCGAACGCCGCGACGGTCGCGTTTTTCTCCGCTTCAAAGACGGCGTTGGAACGCGAACGCGCCTCCGCGACTTCGTTAAGCGCCGCCGTTTGAACCGCTTGCGAACGTTCCGCGACCGCGTCGAGCGCTTGCGCCGTCTCTTGCGCTTTGGCGACGGCGGAGTCCGCGCCTTCAAGATTGACCGCGACGTTGATCGTATTGGAAACGGTTTGACTCATTCGTCCCCTTCCAAATATTCGAGAAATTCGTCTTCGCTAAGCGCTCTATCTCCGCGCCGATAAAGAAGATAGTCGTCGAGCGTTCCGCGTCCGCCGCTCTTCCAGAAGTAACGCCGCGCGTCCCGGTAATCGTCGCGGCGCCAGTCGAGTTCGCCGAAAACTTCGAAAACCGTTTTCCAACCGGCGATTTCCCACTCCGGCAACCGCAGAATCTCCGAAACCGGTCGCCGAAGCGTCCAAGCCAGCCGCCAAGGAAACGCGAAGTTTTCGTCCTCCGCTATTTTTTTTTAAAGGAGACGTCGACCCAATCCGCGTTCGCCGCCGCCAAAACGACGCGGTCGATCATAAACGCCGGGCCGTCAAGGAGCGCCGGAATATCCCCCTCGTTCAAAAGTTGTTCGCCGTTTTCGTCGACGAGCGACATAATCGTCGCGCGGACGGCGGCGGCGACACGCTTTTCGTTCGGCGCGGATTCGTCGGCGTACTCGCGCAACAAGTCGCCGAAAATCAAGCGTTCCATCGGGCCGAAGGTTTTCACGAACGCCTTGACGTTCGGGTTCCACCAAGAAATATCGATCGGACGGTTTTCTCGTTTCTTAACGAACATCGGCGGCGTCCTCCGTAATAAAAGCGCGCGAGTCTCTTTTCCCCATTTTGATAATCCGCACGCACGGCATAAAATGCGAGTCGAGAAGCGCGGCGCGGTCGGCCTCGGTGAAAAGCGGCTCGCCGTTTTCGTCGACGAGCGCCATTATCGCGATCGAAACTTCGGCGTCGGCCCGCTCTTCGTTCGACGCGGTTTCGTCGCGGAAAATTCGCCGAAGTCGCTCAAATTCCAGCTGTTCGGCGAACGTAAACGTTTTCACAAACGCTTTTACGTCGTCGTTCCACTCGGAAATATCGACCGGGCGGCCCGGGATTTCCGACGCTTTCTTGATTTCCATCCGCTTCCCTTTCTTCGGTTTGTTCGGAGCTTTAATTCAACGTTCGCCGACGTTTAAACGTCGCGTCAAGACGTCGTTTCCACGAGCGTAATTTCGTTCGTTTCGGACAGCGTCAACGTTTGCGCGCAAGTTTTCGACCCGCGTTTCGGCTTGCCGGAAATTTGAAAGTTCAGCGTCGACGACATTTTTTGCTTCGCGGTTCCGGCGAACCCCATATCGCTCGTCAAAATTGCGGGCGCGCTGTAAACGACGTCATACGTTCGACTTCCGTTTTCCTTCTTCGACAGTTTTCCGAATTTGAGAACGCCCAAATACGGCGAATCGACGTTCAACTTTTCGAGCCGTTCGAGGATTCCGTCGACGTCGATCGCGCGGTCGACGTTCAGCGTCGCCGTCCCGGGCGTAATCTTATCGGTTTCGTACTTCGTCCAATCGTCGACGTCTTCGATATCCTCCGCTTCCCGCGTCCCGACGGTCGGCGCCTGCGCGTCGAACCCGGTAACGCGACAATCGAGCGGAATCGCCGACGTTTTTGCGAATTTCAAGTCGGCGTACTCGGTTTCTTTGAGCGTCGAATCGGTTTCGCCCTCCGGACTTTGCGCGAGGAAAAACGCTTTCAAGTTCTTGACGTTTTCGACTTTCGGCATTGTTATTATATCTCCTTTCGGCGTAAATTTCAACCCGGCGGCGCGCTAAACGCCGTCGATTTCGAGCAAAACAAAAAAAACGTATTCGGCACAAAACGACTCCAAGACGCTCCCGCCCTCGACGTCCGGGTAAACCGCCGCCGACTCCTTGCGCCAATCGACGACGAAACCGCGCTCTTTTAAGAGGTCGAGCGTTCGCCGAACAACGCCGGAAGCGAACCGCGCCAAGCGCCGCGCCTCCGCCTTCGACGGCGCTCGCAAGTAAAGCGCGTTCTTGGTTTCGACGATTTCGCCGTCCTCGACGTCCGGCTCCGACGCGGTCGCCAACTCGCCGACTTCAAGCGTCGCGACGCCGTCGAACCGCCGCGTCGGCGCGACGTCGGAAAAAACGTTCTCCGCCCGCAACGACTCGACGCCGTTTCCGACCGCGCGCCGCAACTCGTCCGTCAAAATCGCGATCAAATCGAAGTCGATCGGAACCGTCATCGCTTAAACACTTTCTCGGCAAGGGTTTGGTTAATCGCAAAAATCGCGTCGACGAACCCCTCGGCGGTCGGCGCGGCGCGCTCGAAGAAGCGGAGCGGTTTCGTAACGACGTAATTTCCGGTCGTCGAATTGACTCGGTCGGCGCGACGTATCTTGACGTCGCGAAAGCGTTTCCGCGCGTAAAACTCACCGTCGACGCCGCGTCGCGACTCCCAGCGTTCGAAGAGCCGCCCGCCCTCCATTCGCCGAAAATAGCCCGACTCGTGAAACCGCCAATAAACGATCGGCTCCGCGTACTCCGCCGCCGAAATTCGGTCGCGCCGAAACTCCCCGGTGCGCCGGTTGAGTTCGAGCGAGCCGCGACTTTTCGCCCAACGCTTCGCGACGTCGAGGTCGCCGCGAACGCCGACGAAGCCGACCGTTCGCCCGCTCGTTTTCCCGGTCGAGTCGGTTCGAGCGTAAAACTTGACGCGCGAACCGATTGAGTTCGACAGTTTCCAATGCTCGCGCCCCAAATTCCGACGCGCCGCTTCCGCCGTCCGCTCCGCGAACGTCTCGACGGCCTCTTGGTAAGCGTCTTGAAGTTCGACGCCGAGCGACGCGACGTCGTCCGAAATTTTCGCGAGCGCGTCCCCGAACCCGGTCGCCGTAAAGCGAAGCGCAAACCCGTTTCCGCCCGAATGTTTCATCGCCGTTTTCCTTCGTTTTTTCGCGTCTTAACGATTCTTAACAGGTTCCGAACAAACAAGATAGCGCTCCCGCGCCGCTTCGTCGCGCCAAGTCCAACATCGGTCGTCGTCGCGATTTTTGACGACGCGAAACGTTTCGACGCGCCCCCCGAACTCGACGTCGAGTTCGTCGCCGACCTCCGGCGCTCCGTCGAGCGAATCGGCCCGAAACGACCAAAGCGCCCGGTCGACCGCGACCGGATAAACGCCGCCGAGCGAGCCGTTCCAAAACCTTTCCGGCGCGACGGTTAGCGTCGTTTCGCCGCCGTCCCGACGTCGGTAAACCGCCCGCCGCCCTAGCGCGTCTTGCGCCGCGCTTAAAATCTTGAAAACGTCGTCAAGCATTGTCGTTTCTCATTTTACGGACGTTTCAAACGTAACGACGACCGCGCCGCCGCCAACAAGCGCAAACTTGACTTGCGTCGCGTAGTCGCCGCTTTCCGGGAAAATCGGTTTCGACGCGACGTCGGGCGTCCAAACGAAGTTCGGGCCGGGGTCGTCGTCGCCGTTCGACGGCCAATCGGCGTCGGCGGTCGGCGTTTCTAAAAGCGACGTTTGCGGGACTTCGACGGCGTTCCAACCGTCGACCGGCGTCCAAGTCCGCCCCAAATAATCGCCGATTCGATAAACGGTCGCGGTAATCGACGCGACGTCGTCGGGCGCGAGCGGCGTTCCCGCGCCGTCTAAAATTTGCGCGAGAAAGCGCGCCCCTTCGTTCCGATAGCAAACGCTTCCCGGCATAACGACCTTAACCCTTATTTTCCAATCGTTTCGAACGTTGCGAACCGCGACGACGGTCGCCGCGTAACGGTAAAACTTATCCGTCGGAAACCAAGCGGAATCGACGGTAAACGTCGCGCCGTCGAAGATTCGGAAGCGCTCGCGGCCCGACAACGCGACGGTTAGCGGCGACGCTTCGGCGGTCGGCGCGATCGTTAGCGTCTCCCAACCGTTCGGCGTGGCCGCGTTTTCGCGTTCGACGCAAACTCGCGCCGTTTCGTCGGTTGCGCTCCAAGCGAGCGTCGCCGTCGTCGGGCCGGTCGCGGTCGCGGCGAACGTTGCGACTCCGGCGGAATTGTCGACGGCGCGAACGTAAGTTTCGAACGTCGCGTCGGTTAAGTCGGTTCAAACGGGCGAAGCGAAATAACCGACGCCCGAAAACGTCGCGGCCCCGACGGTCGCGGAATCCCGGACGGCTAAAATCGCGTCGACGTAAGTCGCGGCGT
>JAFSFF010000149.1 GCA_017435375.1 Thermoguttaceae bacterium | reverse complement strand
TCGTCTTGGGCCCGTTCGCAACTAACGAAGCGACAACGACTTGCGAAGCGCCGAATATTCCGTCCGACGCCGCGCCGGGAACGGTCGTCGCCGTTTCGAAAACGACGTTTTGGGTCAAAACCGGCGACGGCGCGCTCGCGGTTCTCGGCGTCCAACCGGCGGGCAAAAAACAACAAGACGCCGCGGCGTTCCTGCGCGGCTATCCGTTGAAAGTCGGCGACTCGCTGCGTTAACCCTTGCCGACAAATAGCTTAAAAATAACGATAAACAAAAAACGCGTCGCCGACCGAAAATCCGGTCGAACGGCGCGTTAATCTTTTAACGAAGCAACTTAACGTTTTCTTTAACGCTCGCCGCCGTCAAACGCAGCCAACGCTTCGTTCTCCTCGTCTAATGCGAAGAGCGCGTCGAGAAGAGCCGCCGCCAACGCCGACGACTCGCTATCTCCCTGTTTTTCACCGCTTACGCTCGACGCGGCAAACGAAAGCGTCGTCCAATCGGAGACGCTTCCGCCAAGTCCGAACGCTCGAACGCGGAACTCGTATCGATAATTCGCGTAGACCGCCGTCGCCGTCCGCTCGGTCGCCGTCGTTTTTTGCGCCAACGTCCAATCGCGACGCCAAGTCGCGCCGTCGTCGCTCGAATCTCGGTACTCGACTTCGTACCCGAGCGCCCCGTCGACCGCGCCCCAAGAGAGCGGAAGCGTTAGAGACGCCGCGTCGTATCCGGCAAATGTAAAATCGGACGGCGCGACGAGTTGCGTCGACTCGGAATCGGCGCGCCAAGTCGCTTCAAGGGGCGTCGACTCGATTTCGTTCCCCGCCTCGTCGACGACGAACGCGCTAACTCGGAACGAATAAACGCTTTCCGGTCGCACTTTCGTCGCGACGCGTTCAACGATATTACCCGACGTCGCCGAAACGTTTTCCGACGACCGCAAGGTCGCCGCAAGACGCCATTCGCCGTTGTCGACGCGATAATAAACCTTGTAACCGTCTTCGTTTATCGCTTCGTCGCGCCAACTCGTTTCGAGTCGCCCGTCGTCAAAAACGCCGAATTGGAAATCGCTCGGCGTTTTGGGAAGCGTCTCCGCGTCGACAACTCTTACGCCGGAAACCGTTGAAACGACGACGTTTGCAACTCGCGCTTCGAGTCGCAAGCGGAACCCGACGTCGGCGTCGGTCGGACAATATGTCGCGCCGTTCGCGCCGACGATCGCCGTTTCGTTTTCCGACGCGTCGACGCGGAACCATTGGTATTCGGCGACTTGCGTCGCGTCGACTCCGCCCGACTCGACCGACGCGGTAATGGTTCCGCCGACGCCGAACGCGCCGCTCAGCGAGACCGTCGGCGGCGCCGCGCTCGGTTCGAACGTCGCGAAAAGCGGTTCCGAAAGGAGTTCGTTCCCCGCCGCGTCGAACGCAAACGCGCAAATTTTAAAGGAATAGACGCTTCCCGAACGAACACTCGTCGCGACGCGCTCGACGGTATTACCCGACGTCGCCGAAATCGTTTCCGACGATTCCAACGTCGCCGCCAACCGCCATTCGCCGTCGCCAATCCGATAATACACCTTGTAACCAACTTCGCCGACCGCCGCGTCGACCCAACTTGTTTCGAGTCGTCCGTTCGCATAAACGCCGACGTTCCAATCTGTTGGAGGCGCTAAAACAGACTCCGTCGCGACATTGAATTCAATTTTTTGCGACGCCGCGCCGTCAAGCGTTTCAAGAATCGCCGTCGCGCTTTTTCCGTCGAACGTTCGAACGAACCCGCCGTCGAGCGCGGCGCCGTTTTCTTCCGCCCAACGGATCGACGCAAACGTCGCCGTTTCGTCGGTTGCGTCGTTCTTTTGAGCGTCGGACAAATCGACGACGCCGCTAAAGTTTTGCGGAGTCGAAACTTTCGTAAGCGTCGCGTTCCAAATAACCGCCGTTTTCAACGTCGTATTTTCCGTTAAGTCCAACGTTTGCAACGCGTTTCCGGCGCATTTTAACGTCGCCAACTCCGTCGCGACGCGCAAATCGAGCGACGTTAAATCGTTAAACGAAACGTCGCAATAAATCAACGCGCTATTTTTCGACAAGTCGATTTCCGTCAGCGAGTTCGACGCGCAACGGAGCGACTCCAGCGCCGGAACGTTCGTTAAATCAAGCGCCGTCAACGCGTTGCCGGCGACATTAATTTCAGTTAACGCGAGCGAATCGAGCGCTAAACCGATTAACGAGTTATCGGAAACGTCGAGCCGTTCAAGAGCCGCAAGTTCCGTCAAATCGAGAGTTCCAACAAGCTCTAAATTCGGCCAAGAAATTGCGGTCGCTCTCTTAACGCCGTTCGCGTCCGCCTTCCAAACGACGCCGGGCAGTTCGTCTAAGAAACCGGCGCCGTACCGCGCGCTTACTTTTTCGCCGTTCTTAACTCCTTGCGAATCCGTCGTTTCCAAGAAGCGTTTCAACGCGTTCCAATCGGTCGCGGAATAACCTTCCGGAACGAACTCGGCGGCGTCGGGCGCGATCTCGACGGCGAGCGCGCGACTCGGCGACGTCGCGTCGACAACGGCGCCGACTTCGACGACGCGATAAAGCGTCGCGCCGTTTTGAGGCGCGGTCGTAAAAGAATTCGCCGTCCAAGATTGTTCGCGCGTCGTCCCTTGCGACTTCCAAACGACGCCGTTCGAACCGTTCCCAATCAGCGCGTAAACCTGAAACATCACGCCGTCGGTTTCCCAGCTAAAGCTTTCTCCCGCCGACGCTTCGAACAAACCGACGTCGACCGCCGAAAAGACGTCGTTCGCAACGACGCGGTAACGATACGCGGCGCCGGGTTCGACCGACGCGTCGACAAACGACGTCCCGTCGATTCCGGTCGCGACCGTCGCCCAAACGGAATTTTCGTCCGACGCGTCGCGCCGTTCGACGGTATAAGTCGCGGGCGACGCGGACGAAACCTTCGACGAAAAATCGCCGCTCGAAGCCGTCCATTCCAAGCGAACCGACGCGCCGCTAACCTCCGCCGTTAAAGACGTTGGAACCGGAGAGTTTACCGCGTCGGCGAAATCGTAATCGACCGAATACCCCAAATCTTCAAGAACGCCGAGCGTCGTCGTCGTTATCGTCGCTTCGTTGGACGTCGAAATCGAATACGTCATTCCGTCGCGTCCGCCGATATTCGCGTAAAACGTTCCGTAAAGGCCGCTTGGATGCGTTCCGAATGTTCCGCTGGCCGACGCGGTTTCCATCGCGAAACCGAGCGGCGAACGGTCGACCAATGCGCTCGGGTACGTCGCGCGCCAATTTTCGACGCCGTTTTTACCGACGTAAGTCCAATATTCGCCTTCGTTAAAGAGTTCGTCAAGTCCAAGCGGCGCGTCGCTCGACTCGACGAGGAGTCCGTCCGCCTTTAACGTCGTCAAGTTGTAACCGAGCGCGTGACCGAGTTCGTGAAGCGCCGTGTTATAGAAAACCGTTTGAACGGTTTGGGAGGGATTCGCGGTAAAGTACTTCGCGTTGAACACGAGCGAACCGGTCGCCGGAAGTCCCGCCCCGTCGTCTCGACGCCACGCGTAGTCGTAAGCCGAGCCGAGCCCCGCGCTCGCCGACGCGTAAGAATCGGAAAAACCAAAAGTTACATAAAGATCGTCGACGGAGCGCGTCGTTTCGTTTCCGTCGTCCGCAGCGTTCGGCACGCCCTCGACGTCCGGCAAACCTAAAACGATCGCTTCCTCCCAACGCGCCAACGCTCGGTCGAGAAGTTCGAGGTAAATCGGATCGGGAACGGCGCAGTAAGTCGTCGAGGTCGCATAACGAACGCCGGTTTGCGTCGCATAACGCGCGGCGCCGCTTTCAAGGACTTCAAGCTCAATATCGAAACGGTCGACGGCGGCGCTTTTGCCAACGTCGCCAATCCCCGACGTCAACGCCGTTTCCTCGTTCGACACGGCGTCGCCCCAACCGACGGCGGTTAACAGCGTTCGTTCTTCCAACGCGTCAAAGGCCAACTTGCGGAGCTTTGGGGCGTTAAGCGCTCTCCCTTTTTGAAAATTCGAACGGAAAAAGCGGAAAATAGAACGGTCGACGGAAAATCGGTCGCGCATCGCGTCCTCCTCGGTCGGCTAAACGCGCCGCAAGAACGACGCGAAAATTTTTATTTTTCAACAAGGCGCATTCCGCGCAAATTCGACGGTTTCGCGCTCAAAGCAAACGACGCTCGACGACGCGTTTACGCGCCGCCAGGCGTCTTTAATATCGGTCGAATCGACGTTTAACATTAATAAAAATCGCGTCGCCGATTCAAAATCGTTTGTTTACTCGTCCCGCGAACCGCCGAAAAACATCAGCGCGTAATAGAGGAACGTCATAAGCGCGGAAAGCATTGCGGCAACGTAAGTTAGCGCGGCGGCGCTCAACACGCCGCGAACGATCGGCGCCTCTTGCGGCCCGACGAAACCGAGCGTCGCCAAGCGTTCCTTCGCCCGCGAACTCGCGTTAAACTCGACCGGCAAGTTGATAATTTGGAACGCGGCGACCAAACCGAAACAAACGACGCCCGCCAAAATCAGCCCGGCCGCGTTCATCGCCGCGCCTAAAATAATCAGCAAAAATGCCGAACTGCTCCCGAACGACGCCGCCGGAACCGCCAACTGACGCACGACCATCGGAGCGTAACGCGTCGCGTCCTGAATCGCGTGTCCGGCTTCGTGCGCCGCGATTCCGATCGCCGCCAAATTCCGCCCGTCGTATACTTCGTCGCTCAAACGCAACACCTTCGCGCTCGGGTCGTAATGGTCGGTTAAATGTCCCGGAACTCGTTCGATTTCAACGGCTTGCAACCCAACGGAATCGAGAACGCGACGCGCGGCGGCGGCCCCGGTCAGCGACGCCGGCGCTTGCTTCGCGCTAGCGTACCGCGACGAAACCAAACCTTGCGCGACCATCGCCAAAATCATCGGCGGAATAACGAAAAGCAAATAAAGTAACAACGTTTTTCTCCTATCTTCTTCAACGACGACGTTTCCGCCGCGGCGTTCGTCCGCCGTTTTGTTTTTGCATCGCTAATCGACGCGGCGCAAAACTCGCCGCTTCTTATTAATATATTATACGCGCTTTTTCGCGTTTGGCGACCGAAAAACGACATTTTTTTCGCGCCTTCCGAAAAAAACGACAAAAAAACCCGGTCGCCATCTCGAACGACCGGGTAAAATCGCCTTCGACGCGTCGACGCCGGCGCCGCTTATTCGCGACGCCGAGTCAAACGGCGAAAATTAGCGGTGATACTCTTGCAACGAGCAAACCTTTTCGAGTCCGCCGCGAATCGCTTCGATCCCCTTGAGGGCCGCGAACGCCGCCGCGAGCGTCGTCATGTACGGGATCCCCAAGCGAATCGCCGTCTTGCGGATGTACGAGTCGTCCGTTTGTCCGCGTTTTCCAAGCGGCGTGTTGACAACGAGTTGCACGCCGTTGTTCTTCATCGCGTCGACGAGATTCGGGCGTCCTTCGTTGATCTTCGCGACTTTTTCGCACGGAACGCCGAGTTCTTGGAGCGCGGCGTAAGTGCCTTCGGTCGCCAAAATCTTGAAGCCGAGGCGAGCGAAACCTTGCGCGACGGTCGCGAAAACGCTTCCGGCGGCGCGGTCGCGGTCGGAAATCGTCATCAGAACGGCGCCTTCGGTCGGCAACACGCAACCGGCGGCTTCTTCCGCTTTATAGAACGCGAGCCCAAAGGACGGCGACAAGCCGAGCACTTCGCCGGTCGAACGCATTTCCGGGCCGAGAATCGGGTCGACTTCCGGGAACATGTTGAACGGGAAGACCGCTTCTTTGACGCCGAAATGCCCGATCGGCTTCGTTTCGAGCTTCATTTCGGAGATTTTTTCGCCGAGCATCGCCCGGGTCGCGAGCGCCGCCATTTGCACGTCGCAAACCTTCGAAACGAGCGGAACGGTGCGGCTGGCGCGCGGGTTCGCTTCCAAGATGTACACGACGTCGTCCATAATCGCGTATTGAATGTTCATCAAGCCGACGACGCCCATTTCGACCGCGATGCGCTTCGTGTATTCGCGAATCGTTTCGACGTGTTTCGGCGCGATGCTGATCGGCGGAATGACGCAAGCGGAGTCGCCCGAGTGAATCCCGGCCAGCTCGACGTGTTCCATCACCGACGGCACGAACGCGTCGACGCCGTCCGAAATCGCGTCCGCTTCGGTTTCGATCGCGTTGCTCAGGAAGCGGTCGACCAAAATCGGGCGTTCCGGGGAAACGTCGACCGCCGCTTCGACGTATTCGACGAGTTGGCGTTCGTCGTGAACGACTTCCATCGCGCGACCGCCGAGAACGAAGGACGGTCGCACCATCAGCGGGTAGCCGACGCGGTTCGCGATTTCGAGCGCTTCCTCGACGTTCGTCGCCATTCCGGATTCCGGTTGCGGAATGTTCAAGCGTTGCATCATTTGGCGGAAGAGGTCGCGGTCTTCGGCCATATCGATCGTTTCCGGCGAGGTGCCGATGATCTTGACGCCTTCTTTCGCGAGGTCGGCCGCCAAGTTGAGCGGAGTTTGACCGCCGAACTGAACGACGACGCCGTCCGGTTGTTCCGCTTCGTAAATGCTGAGAACGTCTTCGAGCGTCAGCGGTTCGAAGTAAAGTTTGTTCGACGTGTCGTAGTCGGTCGAAACCGTTTCCGGGTTGCAGTTGACCATCACCGTTTCGTAACCCGCCGCGCGCAACGCCATCGCGCAGTGGACGCAGCAGTAGTCGAATTCAATCCCCTGCCCGATGCGGTTCGGGCCGCCGCCCAAGACCATAATCTTTTTCTTGCCGCTAACGACGTTTTCGTCCGTCCCGTTGTACGTCGAGTACCAGTATTGCGCGTCTTCGACGCCGCTGACGTTGACCTTGTTCCAGACTTGCTTCACGCCGAGCGCCAAGCGACGCGAGCGGATTTCCTTCTCCGGAATCCCCAAAATTTTCGCGAGGTAGCGGTCGGCGAACCCGTCCAATTTCGCTTGTTTGAGGAGTTCGTCCGGAAGCTCTTTCCCCTTGTACGACAAGAGTTGTTCTTCCAAGTCGACGAGTTCTTTGATTTGTTCCAGAAAGTAACGTTTGATTTGCGTCTTGGCGATAATCGCGTCGATCGTCGCCCCTTTGCGCAACGCTTCGTAAATCAGGAAGTAACGCCAGCTGTTCGGGACGCTCAACTTTTGCAGCAGCTCTTCGACCGGAAGTTCGTTGAAGTTTTTCGCGAAACCGAGGCCGCAGTTCCCCTTTTCGAGCGAGCGAATCGCCTTTTGGAACGCTTCTTTGAAGTTTTTGCCGATGCTCATCACTTCGCCGACGGCGCGCATTTGCGTTCCGAGCTTGTCCTCGACGCCGCGGAATTTTTCGAACGCCCAACGCGCGAACTTGACGACGACGTAATCGCCGTAAGGTTTGTAATCTTCGAGCGTTCCGCCGCGCCAATACGGCATTTCGTTCAGCGTCAACCCCGCCGCCAACTTCGCCGAAACGAGCGCGATCGGGAAACCGGTCGCCTTCGAGGCCAACGCCGACGAGCGGCTGGTGCGCGGGTTGATTTCGATAATAACGACGCGGTCGGAAACCGGGTCGTGCGCGAATTGCACGTTCGTGCCGCCGATGACGCCGATTTTTTCGACGATTTTATGCGCGTAATCTTCGAGCCGCTCTTGCAACTCCTTGCTAATCGTCAACATCGGCGCGGTGCAGAACGAGTCGCCGGTGTGGACGCCCATCGGGTCGACGTTTTCGATAAAGCAGACGGAAATCTGTTTATTGTTCGCGTCGCGGACGACTTCGAGTTCCAGCTCTTCCCAACCGGCGACCGACTCTTCGATCAAGACTTCCGAAACCATCGACGCGGCCAACCCGCGAGCGACGACGGTGCGGAATTCCTCCGGGTTGTACGTGATCCCGCCGCCGGTTCCGCCCATCGTGTACGCCGGACGCACGACGCAGGGGTAGCCGAGTTTTTCGACGATCGCTTCCGCTTCTTCCATCGTGTGCGCGATTTCGCTGCGAGCGGTTTCGATGCCGAGTTCCGCCATCGTGTTTTTGAACTCGAGGCGGTCTTCGCCGCGTTCGATGGCGTCGAGCTGAACGCCGATGACGCGGACTCCGTATTTTTCGAGGACGCCGGCTTTTTCGAGTTCCATCGCCAAGTTCAGCGCCGACTGACCGCCGAGGTTCGGAAGGAGCGCGTCCGGACGTTCCTTCTCGATAATTCGTTCGATCGACGGCACCGTCAGCGGCTCGATATACGTCGCGTCGGCCATCACGGCGTCGGTCATAATCGTCGCCGGGTTGGAGTTGACCAGCACGATCTTATAACCGAGTTCCCGCAGGGCCTTGCACGCTTGCGTTCCGGAGTAGTCGA
>JAFSFF010000017.1 GCA_017435375.1 Thermoguttaceae bacterium | reverse complement strand
TCATCTTTAACGCCGCCGTTCATTCCTAAACATCGATTTCGCAACGCCTATATTCACAGCTCGAACCCGAGCGTCCCCAGATTCTTTTTAATCGTCGTTTCGAGTTCGCGGGATTTTGCGAAAAGTTCCGAGAGTTCGGCGGTTAGGCGCGCCATCTTGTCCTCGAACGGCTCCGCGTCCGCTTCGCGCTCCTCGACGCCGACGTAACGCCCCGGCGTCAAAATATAGTCCTGCGCCGCGATTTGCGCCGTCTCGACCGTCGCGACGTAACCCTTGACGTCTTCTAACGTTCCGGCGGCGTACGCTTCGTAAGTCTCGCCTAACTTCGCGATCTCCGCGTCCGTCAGCTGCTTCGAGTTGCGCGTTACCATCGTCCCCATGTTGCGAGCGTCGATAAAGAGCGTCGTGCCGGGCCGCTTCTTTTTGCGCGCCAGAAACCAAAGCGACGCCGGGATTTGCGTCGAATAAAAGAGTTGGCTCGGCAGCGAAACGACGCACTCGACTAAGTCCGCCTCGACCATCTTGCGCCGGATTTCGCCCTCGCCCCCCGTCTGCGACGACAAGGAGCCGTTCGCCAACACGACGCCCGCGCGCCCGCCGCTCGGATTCAAATGCGACGCGATGTGCTGCAGCCAAGCGAAGTTCGCGTTCCCGGTCGGCGGCAAGCCGTAAGTCCAGCGCACGTCGTCCTTTAACGCCTCCGCGCCCCAGTTCGAAAGGTTGAACGGCGGGTTCGCCATCGCGAAATCGGCCTTCAAACGCGGGTGCAAATCGTCGTAAAACGTGTCCGCGTTGGCGGCGCCGAGGTCGGCCTCGATCCCGCGAATCGCCAAATTCATCCGCGCCATCTTCCACGTCGTCGGGTTCGACTCCTGGCCGTAAACCGAAATATCGTTCAACTTACCGTCGTGCGCCTCGACGAATTGCGACGACTGAACGAACATTCCGCCGGAACCGCAGCAAGGGTCGTACACGCGGCCGCCAAACGGTCGCAAGATTTCGACCAGCGCCCGAACGACGCTCGACGGCGTGAAAAATTCGCCCGCCCGTTTCCCCTCCTGCTCCGCGAACTTCGCCAAGCAGTATTCGTAAACGCGACCAAGCAAGTCTTTAGATTCGCCCGCGCCGCCGACTTGAACGTTCGTGAAGAGGTCGACGACGTCGCCGAGACGCCGTTTGTCGAGCTCCGGTCGCGCGAAGTTTTTCGGCAGGACGCCCTTCAACTCGTCGTTTTCCCGTTCGATTTCGCGCATCGCGGCGTCGATCACGGAGCCGATCTCCGGCGTCCGCGCCGCCGACGCAACCGCTTGCCAACGCGCGACTTCCGGAACCCAAAAGACGTGTTCCGCCTCGTACTCGTCGCGGTCGTCGGCGAAATCCTCCCCGAGTTCCGGGTCGGCGAGAATCTCCGCGCGCCGCGCTTCGAAACGGTCCGAAACGTATTTCAAAAAGATCAGCCCCAGCACGACGTGTTTGTACTCCGACGCGTCGACGTTGCCGCGCAGAATACGCGCCGCCTCCCAAATTTTGTCCTCGAACCCGATGTTCGCCGTGTTCGCTTCCTTCGCCTTCGCCTCTTTTTTCGCCGCCATTTTGCGCTTCGTTTCCGTTCGATTTTCGAATCGCCGCCGCTCGGAACCGCTCCGAGGACGCCGAAACCACCCGGTAAAACGCTATTATACGGCAAATTTTGCGCCAACGCAAGGACGCGCCGCCGTTTTTTCCGCGAAAAGAGCCCGACCCGGGACGCCGGACGTCCCGGCCGAACCGCGCCGCCCCAAAAACGCCGTCGAACGGACTCGACGGCGCTTTGCAAAGGACGGTTAGGGGAAAAATCGAACGGCGAACGTCAGACGCGGAGGAACTTGCCGCGCCGCCAGAAGTCCCACAGGAAGAGCCAAATCAACGCGACGCCCGCGGTATGCGTTAGCGTTCCGTACCAGACGCCGACGTATTGCTCCGTCCCGTGAAGAAGCCAACCCGCTAACTCGTCGTATCGCAAGAGATGCGAAAGCATGTACGCCGCGATCGCGTTCGCGCCGAAAACCAGAAGAAACGTGCGCAAAATACGGGTTTGCATCACGTCGAACGCCCAATAAAAGAACGACAGCAAAAGCAAACTCAGCCCCGACGCGTACAGCGTCATCGTCGGCGTCCAAATATACTTCACGATCGGGCAATAGCCGACGCTCCCCTCCGGAACCGCGCCCCACGCTCGCCCCAAAACGACGCAAACGACGCCGGAAATCGCCAACGTCGCGACCGCTCGCAACTCGATACGGCGTCGGGATTTAACGTCGTCTTCCAAAATCGCGCCAAGTCGGTCGCGCGTCCGACGCAGGAACTCGCCGGCAAAGACCCCGGAAAGCGTCGTCGCCGTAAACGTCAACGAACTAATAATCCAAGTATAATAATAACCCGGATTAAAAACGACCGCGCCGTCCGGCCCGACGCTTGCGCAGTTCCGGAAACGCCCCAAAATCAGTCGGTCGACTTCGTAAGCCAAGTTGCCGTTCGGAGCGTAAGACCCGCCGCCGCAACCGTTTAACGTGCAAAACGCGTTCAACGCCCAGAAACTCGCCAACAAGCCGCCGAAGAGCGCCCACCGACCGCGTCGCGGCAGGTAAAGGTAAGCGACGCAAGAGAATAAGTAGCCGATCGCGATCGCCTGCAACGTGTTCGAATAGAGCTTTACGTCCCCCGGAACCAAATCTAAAAGGTTGCCCTGCGCGCACATACCGAAAACCCAAAGGACGGCGACGCGGCGTAAAATTCGAATCCAAAGCGCCGCCGAACGCTTGCGCCCGTCCGACGTCAAGTAACGCGCCAACGCGAACGGAATCGCCGCGCCCGCCATAAAGAGGAACAACGGCATCACTAAGTCAAGAATCGAAAAGCCCTCGTTCCAACCCATATGCCGCGCTTGGTTTAGGAACGCTTCCGAGAAAGCGCGCGACTTCTCCGCCCAAGCCGGAACGTCGATCAAAAAGTCAAACGGTCGCCAAAACGCTTGCCAAAAATCGGTTCGCTCCGTAAAAATCGGGCCCGGCCCCTCGCGGAAAGCGCTCGCTATATCGTCGAACGCAAAAAGAAGGAAAATGTCGAACCCCCGCAACGCGTCGAGCGAAACGAGGCGCGCCGGTTTCGGCGGCGTCGGCGTTTTTTCCTTCGTTTCGTTTCCATCTGCAACATCAACGCAGTCAAGACTTGCGCCGTTTGATTTTACGTCTTTCGACGCCGCGGCGTCGTTCATATCGCTTTCCTTTCTTTCCTTTTCTCTCGTTAAAAAACGTCAAGTTTTCGCGCCGCCAACGCGACGTTCAACAACGTTGCGTTTCACGACGCGGCGTCAACTAGCATCCTTGTCTCCGCGTCGTCCAAACAAACTTAACATTCGTAATCTCGCCGTTTAGAATTTTATTTCAAGCCAGATAGGCTTATGATCGGAAAGCGCCGGGTAAAGCTCGATCATTCCGCCGTCGGTCGCCCGCGCGTCGCCCCGAAAAACGATTTGGTCGATAACGCCAAGGTCGCGGTCTTTGGGATTAATCGCGCTATAAGTAAATCGGCCTTCCGTTTCGATTCCAAGCTCCAGCCAAATATTTTTATATCCCTTGTCAAAAAAGTGTTTAACGCCGGACGTATGTTCCGTTTTGCAGTTGAAATCGCCGCCGACGATAATTAAATCGTTCGCGTCGCTCGCTTCAAGCGCGTCGACAAGGCGTTTCGCGTGGTCGTCCGCCGCGACGTTAAAGCAAAGGTGCGTCGAGTAAATCGAGACTTTGCGTCCGTCAACGTCGATCGTCGCGCCGACCGCCGACGCCGGGTTCCAACCGCCTTCGGCGTTCAACTCGATCTCGCGAAAATCGGAAATCGGATACCGACTAAGGATCGACTTGTATTTGTCGAAGTTGTTGGCCGACGAGATTTTACCGGTATAATAGTATCGATACCCCAACGCGGCGCCGACGCGAGCCGTCCAGTCGCCGCCCGGAACTTCGTTAAAACCGACGACGTCCGGCGCGTATTCTTTGAACATTTCGCCGATCGCGGTCGGCGTCGCTCGTTCGCCAAACTCGACGTTAAAAAAGGCGACGCGCAACGTTTGCTCCGCCTTTTTCGTCTCTTCGCCGCCGTCGCTCTCTCGCGCAAAGGTCGACGCGGAAACTAGCGCCGCAAGCGCCAGCGCCGCCGTTCCGCAAATTCGCGTCATTCCCATCTTTTAACTCCTTACTTTAAAATTGTTGCATCGCCGACAAGGAGCCGAACGCGACGCGGCGCCGCCGTCCGACTCCTCGCGAGTTTTCACGTTTCACGGCGCGTTATTATTCGAGCGAAAGTTCGAATTTTACGTCCTTATCCGTCTTCTCGACTTGATACGTAAGCGGCGTGTTTTTAAAAGAATAACGTTCCAACGCCGCGTCGATATCGGGCAACGAATCCCGCTCTTCGCTCGGCGCCATTTCGCCTTTTGAAGAGACGCAGACTTTGTACGTCCCCTTCGGAATCCCTTCGACGCCGCGCGCGAACCGCATTTTAAACTTTCCTTCGGCGTTCGTAAGCGCCGAACCGCCGCGACTTCCGTCTTCGCCGGCAAACGTAACGTCGACCGCCGGAACCGGACGACCGTCGTAAAGGAGCGTTCCTTCAATCTCGTATGTTTTCACTTTGTTTCCGCATCCGACCGTCGCGAGCGCCAGAACGCAAAGGGCGCCCCAACGGACGGCGCGCGTTACCTTTTTCATCTTCGCCTTCCTTTCTTTTCTCCATTCGTTCGATCTTAAACGACGCGACGACTCAGTCAAGCGAAAACGTTTCGCCGCCCGACTTAGTGTACGTCGAGCAATACGCGTCGCCGTTGATCGTGTCGGCGACGAAACGAACGGAACCGTCGCCCATCGCCGCGTTGACGCCGCCCGCGTGTCCGGAACGAGCGACTCGGCTTTGTTCCCAAGGATAAGGCGTAAAAGCGTTGGGCATATAGTTCGCGTAGTCCGGGCAACACATAACGAACCCGGCGTCCCACTCGTTATTCCAGAGGAACGGATTGAAAAAATAGGTCGCCGGAGCGCCGCCGGCCGAGTAACTTTCTTCCATCTCGACGACGCCGGTCGCTTCAAGGAGCAAAAACGTGTTCGAAGCGCCGTCTTTAATATCGCTGAAAGCGTTCCAGCTGTTCTGCGATAAGATAGCGTTTCGCGTTTTTACGCGGCTCGGATAAGTATGAGAGTAATCTCCGAGATTCCAAGTATTAGATTTATTGGCGTAAACGCGTCCGCACGTTCCGCCCGCGGCGGCGTAATCTTTATATTCGCCCAACGGAACGTCCGATTTTTCGGCGCTTGGACAATGGAACGCGGTCGGAGCGCTCTTAGACGCCTCTTTGTTCCTTTCGCTCCCGCTTCGAGCGGAGCCGACCGCCGGTTCGCCGGTTCCGACCTCGCGCTCAACGTAAGCGGCGCAAGAGAAATCGATTTGTTCGAAGAGGGCGACCGACTCTAAATACGGCAGAATCGGCGCTTCCCAAGTAATCGCGCCGGTCCAACCGCGACACGTTCTTTTTTCGGCGCCGCAATCGGACCAAACGTTTTGAATAGGCGCGCCTTCCAAGGTTTCTGAGTAAAGAACGCCGGCGGGAAAACAACCGTTCGCGGACTCGTAATTATGCATTGCGAGCGCAAGTTGCTTCATTTGGCTCGTGCATTGCATACGTCGCGCGGCTTCGCGAGCCGCTTGAACGGCGGGCAGAAGCAAACCGATCAAGATCCCGATGATCGCAATAACGACAAGAAGTTCTACCAGGGTAAAGCCAAAACGCTTGTCTTGCCCCCCCCCCCCATTTTAACAAATTGTGCCATCCTAATCCCTTCATTTGCGTCAAACGACGCGCCAAAGTGAAGATTGAGCGACGCGAAAAAAAAACACGTCGACAGAAAAAAGCGCCGGAGACCGCTTTTACGTCAAAAACCGACGCCTTTCTTAGTATACCAGACGGCGCTCCCGCTTGTCAAGCAAATTTCTTCAAATCGACGAAAATTTTTTCTTTTTTTATTAAGGAAGTCTAATATCTAAGACCAAACTAACTTCTTCATAAAATCCCAACGACTTTAAGCGAACGTCGTTGGGAAAAGCGCCGCCAAACGAGAATCGACGGCGCTGAGATAGCCAAACGTTTTATCGCAAGCGTCGGTTACATTCTGGCGCGGAGGCCCGCCATCACCGTCTCCGGGTGGAGCGAGT
>JAFSFF010000148.1 GCA_017435375.1 Thermoguttaceae bacterium | reverse complement strand
GCCGCGTTCGCTCCTTGAGCGGCTTCGGTTTGTTGCGCCGAAATTTGCATTTCGTCGCGTTGAGCGACGTTAGATTTCGTTTCGACGCCGGTTTCGCGTTTCAACATTTCGGCTCGACGCGGCGCGGCGACGCCTTGCGTACCGTGAATTCCGTAAATATTCATTTTATGTTCTCCTGAATAAATCTTATCAGAAGTTGTCTGCAATCTTCGCGCCGCGACGCCCTTCCTTGAGCGTCGACGAACCGCCGACGTTAAACGTCGTCGCCCGCCGCGCCGTCGAACTCGCCGGTTTTCGATAAATATTCGAAAACGGAACGGTTCGCGTTCTTTTTCCGATTTTGCGCGCTCGGTCGACGAGTTTGTCGCCGAAATCGAAGGTTTGAGCAAAATAGGAAAAAGGGGAAAAACGGGAGGCGAAAGGCTTCGTTCGCGTCGTTCTCTCTTTGCTTAAAGTATCGACGTTTCGGCGAACGAACTTGAGGTTTTCCTCGTCGCGCAACCGTATTTTATCGCGTTTGCTTGGCGTCGTCGCGTCGGTAAAACGCGCGGCGTCGGGCGACGATCCGAACGCGTCGTCGACGAAACGCCTCGGCGCGCAAGACCGTATGATTCTTATTATGCCAAAACGAGCGCAATCCGACAATAGCGATCGGGCGAAAAAACGAGATTTTCGAAAATTTTTCTCGACTTTTTCCCAACGCCGTAAAAACGACGTGATTTAAGCAAAATAGGGTAAATAGGTAAAGGAAGGGGCGGGCGGACGACGGCGGAAAACGCAAAAAGGGCGCGGAACGACCAAGCGCTAAACAACGCGACGCGGAAGCGAGGAAGTCGCCGCCGCGTCGTTTGCGTTGGTTTTCAGTTCATAAAATGCCGTTCGACAAAACCGACGTCGGGCGTTTCGTTGGCAAATTGCGGGCTTTGGAGAATTTTTAACAGACCCGGGACGGAGGTTTTAATCCCGTCGACCTGAAATTCTTCGAGCGCGCGAATCATCGTCGCCAACCCTTCTTCGCGGGTTTGACGGCAAACGAGGAGCTTCCCGATCATCGAGTCGTAATGCGGACTGACCGTATAACCCGGGTAGACGTGCGAGTCGAAGCGGACGCCGAAACCGCCCGGAACGATCATATTCTCGATTTTGCCGGGGCTGGGGCGGAAATTGCGCTCCGAATCCTCCGCGTTGATTCGGCATTCCATCGCGAACCCGAGGTGCGGCACGTCCTTTTGTTCGAACGTCAGTTTTTCGCCCGCCGCGACGCGAATCTGCCATTGAACGAGGTCGATTCCGGTCGCCATCTCCGTTACCGGGTGTTCGACTTGGATGCGCGCGTTCATCTCGATGAAGTAGAAGTCGCCGTTTTTGTCGACGATGAACTCGACCGTTCCGGCGTTCGTATAACCGGCGGTTTTCGCGAGGCGCGCGGCGGCTTCGCAAAGTTCGCGGCGGCGTTCGAGCGAAAGCGCGGGCGCCGGGGTCAGTTCGACGAGCTTTTGACGGCGGCGCTGAATCGAGCAGTCGCGCTCCCAAAGGTGAACGACGTTCCCGAAATTGTCGGCGAGAATTTGCGCTTCGACGTGCCGCGGATTTTCGATTAGCTTTTCGATGTAAACCGCGCCGTTGCCGAAGTTGGCCGCCGCTTCTTGCGCCGCTTCTTGGAGCGCGATTTTGAGTTGCGCGTCGTCGTAAGCCGGACGAATGCCGCGACCGCCGCCCCCCGCCGTCGCTTTGACGAGAACCGGATAACCGATTTGGCGAGCGACCGCGAGCCCTTGCGCTTCCGACTCGATCAAGCCGTCGCTGCCGGGAACCGTCGGAACGTCGCAAGCCTTCGCCAAGGCGCGCGCCGAGTTTTTGTCGCCGAGCCGCTCCATCGCCTCGACGCTCGGGCCGATGAACTCGAAACCGCAACTGCGGCAAATTTCGGCGAAATGAGCGTTTTCGGAAAGGAAGCCGTAACCCGGGTGAATCGCGTTCGCTCCGACCAACTCGGCGGCGCTGATGACGCGGTCGATTTTGAGGTAACTTTGGTTCGTCGGCGCGGGCCCGATGCAGACGGCGCGGTCGGCCAACTTCAAGTAGCGGGCGTCGCGGTCGGCTTCGCTGTAAACGGCGACCGATTCGACGCCGAGTTCGCGACAGGCGCGGATAACGCGGAGGGCGATTTCGCCTCGGTTGGCGATGAGAATGCGTTTAAACATAACAAAAATCAATCCTTAACGTCGGGAACGCGACGCGTTGCGGGCGGGAAGCGGAGAACGAACCGTCGGCGTTTCTCGACGCGGCGCGCCGAACGGAGGCGTTTAGCGAACGTCGGCGAAACGTCGGGAACGCAAGCGCTTTTCGTAAAAAGCGAAAAGTGGAACTAACCGCGAACGTCGACTTTGAACAACGGAGAGCCGAACTCGACCGGGTCGCCGTTTTTGACGAGAACCGCGACGATTTTACCGGAAATTTCCGCTTGAATTTCGTTAAAAACTTTCATCGCTTCGACGATGCAGACCGTTTTTTCCGGGCCGACGACGTCGCCGACTTGAACGAACGGCGCGGCTTTCGGGCTCGGCGAGGCGTAAAAGGTGCCGACCATCGGCGAGTCGATCGTCTTAATAAACTTCGCGTCGGCGTCTTCGGCGGGCGCTTGCGGAGCGCTCGGCGCGGCGGCGACGGGCGCGGTCGGAACGGGCGCGGCGACCGGAACGACCGCCGGAATCGCGTCGACGATCGGCGCGACGGCGCCGCGGCGCAACTTCAAGCGAGCGTCGCCTTGTTCCCAATCGAGTTCCGAAACGTTGTTTTCCTTCATCAACTCGACGAGGAAACGAACGCCTTCGAGGTTGAAAACGCCGTCTTGCGGAGCGTTTTGCGAAGGAGTTTTCTTTTCTTTCTTTTCTTTTTCGGCCATTTTGCGCGGCTTTCCTATTTTAACGTTGCGGAAACAAATCGATCCAATTTTGCGAAGTCTTGAAGAACGGCGACGTCGGCCCAGCGACCGTCCGCTTCGAAGAGACGCGCCGTCTCGGAGGCGGTCGTCGGACTCATCTCGACGAAAATTTTGCCGCCGCTCTTTAGATAATCGGGCGCCGTCGCGATAAGGCGAGCGACGATTTCGACGCCGGTTTCGCCCCCGAGAAGCGCGAGTTTCGGTTCGAAGTCGCGAACCGTCGGCTCGAGTTCGGCGTACTCCGACGCGGAGACGTAAGGCGGGTTGCTAACGATAATATCGAAACGACGCTCCGGTTTCAGCGCGGAAAAGAGGTCGGATTCGACGAACTCGACGCGGTCGGCGACCTCGTTTTTCTCGGCGTTGCGCCGGGCGACGGCCAACGCGGCGGGAGATATGTCGAGAGCCGTTAAGCGAACGTTGCGCAAGTTTTTCGCCAACGCGATCGCGACGCAGCCGCTTCCGGTTCCGACGTCGCAAAGATTCCAAACGCGCTCGGCGTCGAACGTTCCGGCTTCGCGCGCCGCTTTGTCGGTCTTTTTGACGAGTTCGACCGCTTCCAAAACGAGCTGCTCCGTTTCCGGACGCGGAATCAACACGTCGCGATTCGTTTCGAAGTCGAGCGAGTAAAATTCCTTTTTCCCGACGAGGTGCGCGACCGGCTCGCCCGCGCCGCGTCGCTTGACCAACGAACGAAAGAGCGCGCGTTCGTCGTCGTTCGGGACGGAATCGTAATTAACGTACAGATTGACGCGAGTCGTTTTGAGCGCGAAGGCCAAGAGAATTTCGGCTTCCAAACGAGGCGAATCCGCGCCTTTTTCGGTGAAAAAGTTCGTCGTCCATTCCAACAGACGGCGCGTCGTCCAAGTTTCGCCTTGCGACATTTTCGACTCCTTCGAAAATTTTTAACGCCGCCGCGTCCGCTCGAAAAGCGCGGACGCTAATGTAAAATAGCGGCGGTTAAATCGGTAAAAACGGCAAGGAGCGCGATTATTCGATCGTGCCGAACGAGTTGCGCAGGTCTTGGCGTTCGTAATCGAGGAGACCTTCGATCACCGAGGAGAGGTCGCCTCCGAGAATGACGTCCAACTTGTACAACGTCAAGCCGATGCGGTGGTCGGTAACGCGGTTTTCCGGGAAGTTGTAAGTGCGAATGCGTTCGCTGCGGTCGCCGCTCCCGAGTTTGCTCATCCGTTCTTGCGAACGACGGGCTTGCTCTTCGGCGCGCTTTTGTTCGTAAAGTCGCGTTTTCAAGACGCGGAGGGCTTTCGCCAAGTTTTTGTGCTGGCTCTTTTCGTCTTGGCAACTGACGACGAGACCGGTTTCAAGGTGCGTCAAACGAATCGCCGACGCGGTTTTGTTGACGTGCTGACCGCCCGGGCCGCTCGCGCAGAAACGGTCGACGCGGTAATCGTCCGGTTTGAGGTCGACTTCGACGTCCTCCGGTTCCGCCATTACCGCGACGGTCGCCGCCGAGGTGTGAATACGTCCCTTCGTTTCGGTCTCCGGAACCCGTTGAACGCGGTGCCCGCCGCTTTCGAATTGGAGTTCGCGGTAACAGCCTTCGCCGTCGACGCCGAAAACGATTTCCTTAAAGCCGCCGATTTCGGTCGGGCTCATCGACATCAACTCGATTTTCCAACCGCGACCTTCGCAATAACGTTTGTACATTTCGTAGAGGTCGCGAGCGAAGAGGGCCGCTTCGTCGCCGCCGGTTCCGGCGTGAATTTCGAGAATGCAGTGCGTGCGGTTCGCGTCCGCGCCGCCGATCGTCAGGTCGAGAAGCTCGTTCCAGTAGGTTTCGCGCTCTTCGCGAAGACCCGGAAGCTCCATTTCGGCGAGTTCGCGCATTTCGGCGTCGGCGCCGTCGAGCATTTCCTTCGCTTCTTCAATTTCGGCGTTGAGCTGTTTGAAACGGCGGTATTTGCCGCAAAGTTTCGTCAAGGAACCGTGTTCGCGCGCAACGGCGGCGAATCGGCTGGAGTCGGCCAAAACCTCTTGATCGTCCATCAAGCGTTCAAGCTCTTCAAATCGGGCGAGTTTTTCGTCGAGTAGTTTGCGCATCGCGGTTCTTGAGTCGGCGGGTTAGTCGGTATTAATTAAATAAGGGCAAAATAAACGGCGCGACGCGTCGAAAAGAAACGCGACGGTCGCGAAACGCCGTCGACCGGCGAAAAGGAGGCGCGGTCGAGCGTCGGGAGTCGTTAAAGAGACGGCGTTTGCCGGCTTTCCTAAGCGCGGCGACGCGTTCGGTCGAGGCAAAACAAATCCGTCGTCGGACGCCGAAAAACGTCCGACTTAACGACGCGCCGGAAACGACGCGTAAACGCGTCGGGACGCGCCGCTTGGAAGCGTCCCGAAACGTTGAAGACCCGTCCGAAGCGGAATTAGGCCTTTTTCTTGCCGTAGTTGCCGGCGAACTTGTTGCGGAATTTTTCAATGCGGCCCGCGGAGTCGACGAACTTAAGGCGACCGGTGTAGAACGGGTGGCACGCGTTGCAAATGTCGACTTTGAGTTCCGGCTTCGTGCTGCGGGTCATAAAGGTGTTGCCGCAACCGCAGGTAACTTTCGTTTCCACGTACTTCGGATGGATTTTTTCTTTCATCGTAATTTCTCTCTTCGAACGTTTTTCGCCGCGAGGGATCTCAGCGACGGCGCGAAAGGCGCGCGGTCGCCCCTTGCGAATCGAAAACACGCGTTAGGGTTAAAGGCGACGACGGACGCGGGAAAAGCGTAAAAAAACGCCGCCCGAACGCCGAACCGTCAATCAACGAGACATTTTACCAAATTTTGACGACTTGGCAAGGGCCGCCAAGGGGACGACGGCGATAATTTTTCGTTCTCAACCGAATTTTTCGCTTTTTAAAACGGTATTCGGTTCGAAACTTGCGCAAATTGCCTATCTTGAAAATTTGCCTAGTTGTTAAAAGTCGCCGGTTTTGCGCGGATTAACTCGTCGAGCGGCGTTGAAATCAAACGAAAAACGATTACAGTTGCAAGACGTCGTTCATATCGTAAAGTCGACCCGCCGGTCGCGCCGCGAGGAACTTCGCCGCGGCGAGGGCGCCGGTCGCGTAAGCGTCGCGATTCGAGGCGCGAACGGTAACTTCGAGCGTTTCGCCGAGCATGCCGAAGACGATCGTGTGTTCGCCCGGGTTGTCGCCGACGCGAATGGCGTGGTAGGCGATTTCGTTGTGCGGACGGGCGCCGGTCTTGCCGCCGCGACCGTCGCGGAAGGAGTCGAATACCAATTCGGCGGCGATGAGCGAGCCGAAATT
>JAFSFF010000147.1 GCA_017435375.1 Thermoguttaceae bacterium | reverse complement strand
GGCGAACGTTTGCTTCCCGAAAACTTCGATCGTTTTTTGCGTTTCGAGCCCGTTCGTCGGCGCGTTGACCCAACGGGCCTTGCCGTCGGCGTATTCGACGTAAACGTCGAGCATGTTCGCTTCCGGCGCCGCCGCGTTTTTGTCGACCGTTTCGGTCGGGTCGGCCGGCGTCTTAATCTCGACTTCAAGCGACTTATCGCTTTCCTTAAAGAACGGGTTCAACGCCGAAACGCGCAGTCGGTACGTCGCGTCGTCGTCGAGTTCCGCAAGCTCGACCCGCATCGTCTCCGGCGCGTCGAGGAAGTAATATTCGGACCAAAAACGCTCTTCGCCGAACGGTTTCCAAGCGCCGTCCTTCTCGCGACGCTCTATCGCGACGCGGTACGAGTGAACGACGTCGGCGCAGGTCGCCTGCGGAAACTCAAGCGTCGCGCCGTTCGGAAACGCTTCTTTGCAAACGACTTGCGCGCCGTCCGGCCAAACCGGCTTTTCGGACGTCTTGTAACGGTCGTCGGTATAAAGGTATTCCTCGACCGCACCCGGTTTCGCGACGACGTAAACGAAGTCGAAAAAGGCGTTCGTTCGCAAGTCGTAAGGCTTTAAAACGACGGAGTTATCGCGGCGAACTTCGACGACGTAAAACTCGGCGGCTTCGCGGTAGCCTTTCGGGAATTTGTCGTACTTTCCGCCTTCGCCCCCCATTTCGTAATAGCTGAGCGTCGCCGTGCCGAACGCGGTGAAACGGCCCTGCCAAGCGGAGCGCGGGTCGGCGATCGGATAGTGCGAGTGCCCGGAGAAATTAATGACGTTCGGGTACTTTTGCAACGGTTCGTAAAGGTCTTTAATGCCCCAGTTATCGTCGCCGCGACTCCCGTAAACGGTCGGCGTGATGTGATAATGTTGGAAGACGAAAATCGGCTTGTTCGGGTCGGCTTGCGACGCGGCGTCAAGCTCCTTCGCAACCCAGTCGAGCGCGTACTTGTAATCGCCGTCGCGACAGGTTCCCTTCTCCGGCGAAATCGCGATGAAGCGGAACCCGTTGACTTCGTAGACTTTATTCGCCGGAAGTCCCATAACCTTTTCCCAGCGTTCCTTTTGCGGCGCCGGGCTGTAGAACTCGTGGTTCCCCATGCAGATTACTTTTTCGGTTCCCGGCTTGACGCATTCGTCGAGCGTCTTTTTGAAGAGCGTAATTTCTTCGTCGTAACCGTGATCGGTCATGTCGCCGGCGACGAGAAGCGCGTCGAACTTCGGATAATTTTGTTTCGCCGAATAGTCGTACATAAACACGATAGCCCGTTGAAAACGCTCGCGTTCGGCGCAGTCGGCGTTCTTTTTGAAGTGAATATCGCTCATCGCGGCAAAGCGTAACACGACGTCGTTTTCGGCGGCGTCCGCGGCGGCTTCGTAAGCGGAAAAAACGCGACTCGGAAGGCAAAACGCGAGCGCGCTCAAAGCCCCGCCTTTCAAAACGTCGCGACGAGAAACGGATTTCGCGGAGATATTGGAACGCATAAACGGCTCCTTTTCGTTCATCGTAAAACGTTAAATTAAGCGAATTATAACAACGAATAATTTAGACGAGCGTCGAAAACCGATTTTCGACGCCCGCCGTCAAACGTCAAGCGCAAACGCTTGCCGTCGTTACTTTTGCGACAGGTTCGCGACTTGTTCCGCCGTCAAAGCCCAACTGTAAAGACGGGCCCAAGCGACGCTTCCCTTGAAGAACGTGTTCGGCTTTCCGTCCGGCCCAATGTCGCCGCCAATGCAAAACGCTTGCGCTTGCTCGGCTTGCGGATGCGTCAAACGACCTTTGACGTCGAGTCGCGCCGCTTCCTTGCCGTCGACGTAAAGAACGAGCGACGCCCCGTCGTAAGTCGCGAACGCGTCGACGTATTTCCCGGTTTCGACCGGAGCGCGCAGGATGCGATACTGACCGTCGACGCTCGCCCAAAGCGCGAGTTTGCGTTCTTTAGCGTCGACGTTGAAACCGATTCCGCGCCCTTCGGTGTTCGAGAAAATAACGCCGTTGTTCGGGGTGAATTCGTCGAATTTGAAGCGAACGCCGAGCGACGCGTTCGTCAGTTTGGCGTAATCGCGGCGGTCGAACTTGATTTTGAACGCGTCGTCCGCGCCGTCGAACGCGGCGGCTTGCGCGCCGTTAAGCGATTTTTCCGAAACGACTTGCGGAGCGCCGAACGTCTCGACCGGCTTTTGCGTTTCAAGCGCGTTCGTCGGAGCGTTGACGACTTTCCCGTCGACGAACGAGACGGCGAGCATATTCGCGTCCGGTTTCGGCGCGTTTTTGTCGACGGTATCAAACGGGTCGACCGGCGTCGAAAACTCGATTTCAAGCGACTTATCGCTAGCGCGCAGGAACGGGTTTTGCGCGAAAATTCGAGCGCGGTACGACGAGGCGTCGGCTAAGTCGGCCAACTCGATTTTCAGCGTTTCCGGAACGTTCGAGAAGAAGAAATACGACCAAAAACATTGCGTTCCAAAGGGTTCGAACGCGCCGTCTTTGCCGCGCTTCTCAATTTCGACGCGGTACGAGTGAACGACGTCGTCGCAAACCGCTTGCGGAAACTCGAAAACCGCGCCGCTCGGAAGCGTTTCTTTACAAACGACTTGCGTTCCGTCTTTCCAAACCGGTTTAACCGACGTCTTGTAACGTTCTTCGGTGTAAACGTAACTCTCGACGGCGCCCGGCTTTGCGACGACGTAAGAAATATCGTAAAAGCGTTCGGCGGCCAAGTCGTAAGGCTTCAACACGACGGAATTGTCGCGGCGAACTTCGACAACATAAAACTGCGCAACTTCTTCTTTGCCAACAGGATAGCGTTCGAGCCCGAGCCCTTCGTGCCCGACACAAAGATAGCTGAGCGTCCCGGTTCCGAACGCGCTGAAACGCCCCTGCCAAGCGGAGCGCGGGTCGTTGATCGGATAGTGCGAGTGCCCGGAGAAATGAACGACGCGCGGGCGTCTGTTCAACGCTTCGTAAGTGTCTTTAACGCCCCAGTTATCGTGCCCGCGACCGCCGTAAACCGTCGGCGACACGGGGTAGTGATGGTGAACGAAAATCGGCTTTTCCGGGTCGGCGGCTTCGGCGTCGGCGAGCGCTTTTTCGAACCAGTCGAGCGCGTACAGGTAATCGCCGTTCGCCATCGTGCCCTTCTCCGGCGACAGCGCGATAAATTGGAAGCCCTTCGCTTCGCAAACGTTGTTTGCGGAAACGCCGAACGTCTTTTCCCACAACGGTTTCGAACCGCCCCAAAACTCGTGGTTCCCCATGCAGATACTGAGTTTCGTCTCCGGTTTCAGGCCCTCGTCGAGGCATTTTTTGAACGTTCCGATTTCCTCGATAATCCCGTGGTCGGAAATGTCGCCGGCGACGAGGAGGAGGTCGAACGTCGGGTATTTTTGCTTCCCGGAGTAGTCGT
>JAFSFF010000016.1 GCA_017435375.1 Thermoguttaceae bacterium | reverse complement strand
CGACGGGTCGCGTCGAAACAAACGCGCTTCATAATGCCCGACGCGTTGACGTTCCGTTGGGAACGAACGCGCAAACGCCCAAAGTCGACGCTTAGGGCGCGACTTCTATTGTAAGAAATTTTTCTCCGTTTCTCAAAGCCTTTTCGACTTTTTTTTCGAATTTTTTCAAAATTTTTATCGATTTGACGCCGTTTTTGACGTTTTTGCGTCGCTTGGCCAACGTTGGTGTTTCAAAACGCTACAAATGAACGGCGGCGAAAGTAAAATTAGGCAATTTTGACGTCCGCCTCGACGTCGGCGGCAAGAACTGGTGTTTCAAAACGATACAAACAAGCGGCGACAAAAAGTAAAATTAGGCAACCTTGACGTCCGCTTTCGAAGGCGACGGCAAGAACCGGCGCGCCGCAAGCGTTGAGAAAGCGCGAAAAGCGACCGACGACGAAGGAAAAAAGCGACGGCGAGTCGAACGAGAAAAATGTTTTTTTTAGGAAAAAATAAAAAATAGGTTTGCAATTTGACTTCGTTTCTGGTAAAATGTGAAAAAGCGGCGGAAAAACGGCGAATTTTTTTCAGCCCCGTTTTTCGCCCGACTCGTACTCACGTTATAAGAATATATTGGCAATTATTCGAGGAGCGATTATGGCCCGACCGGTTACGATCTTCACCGCTCAATACGGCGACCTTCCGTCCGAAGAACTTTTCAAAATTATGTCCGAGATCGGTTACGAAGGTCTCGAACTCGCGTGCGGCGCCTGCGTCGACGAAAGCGACCCGCTTAAAGGACACTTCGACGTTCACAAAGCGCTCGACGATCCGGGTTACTGCGACGCGAAAAAAGCGCAACTGGCGAAATACGGGCTCAAATGCTGGGCCGTTTCGAACCACTGCGTCGGCCAAGGCGTCCTCGACAATATCGACGAACGCAACCTGACGGTCATTCCGCCGTACCTGCACGGCGACAAAACCGTCGAAAGCGTCCGCGCGCTTTGCGCTCAAGAAATGATGGACACCGCTCGCGCCGCCGCGAAATTCGGCGTTAAAGTCGTCAACGGCTTCACCGGTTCGAGCATTTGGCAATACCTGTACTCCTTCCCGCCGGTTCCGCAAGGCTGGATCGACGACGGCTTCAAACTCCTGAAAGAACGCTGGACGCCGATTTTGGACGTTTTCCAAGAAGAAGGCGTTAAATTCGCGCTCGAAGTTCACCCGACCGAAATCGCGTTCGACATTCACTCGGCGCAACTCGCCTTAGAAGCCCTCGACTTCCACCCGGCGTTCGGCTTCAACTTCGACCCGTCGCACCTCCTTTGGCAAGGCGTCGACCCGGTCAAATTCATCCGTCGCTTCCCGGATCGCATTTTCCACGTCCATATGAAGGACGTCGCGCTCCAACTCGACGGCGAAAACGGCATTCTGGGCAGCCACATTCCGTTCGGCGACTATCGTCGCGGTTGGGAATTCCGCAGCCTCGGCCACGGCCACGTTAAGTTCGACGAAATCATTCGCGCGCTCAACGACATTAACTACGACGGCCCGCTCAGCGTCGAATGGGAAGACCAACGTATGGATCGTATCTTCGGCGCGACGGAAGCGTTCGAATTTGTCAAGAAGTGCGACTTCCCGCCGAGCGACGTCGTTTTCGACGCGCAATTCGCGAAAGACAACTGAGTCGATTTTAGCGGTTTAACCGTTTAAACGTCGAATTTTCGCCCGAACGATTCGGAAACGGTCGTTCGGGCGGAAGGTTTGGGCGGCGTAAACGGCGGACGGCGCGTCGGAACGCGCATAGAGCGTCGCGCTAAAAACTTGGATAAGGCGATTTGGCGCAAATAAGCGTTTTGCGTAAGACGCGCAAACTCTTTCTTTAACGACGGTAATGACGACGGCGGTTTGGGGAAAATCGTTCGGACGGATTCTTTTTGTCTTTTTTTCTTGACTTTGCCTTTGGTTTCTATTATAATCGACTTTATTGTTTGCGGAACAACGCGGCAATTTTGTTTTTTTCGCGTTGTTTTCGTTTAAAATAACCCGTCTATAATTCAAGGTTAAATTATGAAAGTTGTTAAGGTCGGCTTGATGAAAGAATTTTATCGCGATTATATGGAACCCCGTTTGCAAGGTTGGAATCCGCCGCTTATTTCGATTATTACCGGTCAATTTGGCGACATTCCGTCGGAAAAGCTCTTCAAGATTATGTCCGAAATCGGCTATACCGGTCTCGAACTCGCTTGCGGCGCCTGCGCGGACGATAACGACCCGCTCCAATGCCACTTCGACGTTCAGCTCGCGTTGAAGGACGACGGTTATTGCGCCGCCAAACGCGCTCAGCTCGAAAAATACGGGCTCGACTGCTACGCCGTTTCGAACCACTGCGTCGGTCAAGGCGTTCTCGATCAAATCGACTCCCGCAACTTGACCGTCATTCCGCCGCGTCTGCACGGCGACGGTTCGCCCGAAACGGTTTGGAAAAACTGCGCGCAAGAGATGATCGACACCGCTTGGGCCGCCGCGAAATTCGGCGCGAAAGTCGTTACCGGCTTCACCGGCTCGCCGATTTGGCCGTACCTGTACAGTTTTCCGCCGGTTCCGCAAAGCTGGATCGACGACGGCTTCAAACTCCTTGCCGAACGTTGGATTCCGATTCTGGACGAATATCAAAAAGCCGGCGTCAAATTCGCGCTCGAAGTCCACCCGACTGAAATCGCGTTCGATATTCATTCGGCTCGTATGGCGTTGGAAGCGGTCGACTACCACCCGGCCTTCGGATTTAATTTCGACCCCTCTCACTTAGTGTGGCAATCTGTCGACCCGATCGAGTTCATTAATGAATTTTCGGAACGAATTTACCACACGCATATGAAAGACGTCGTGGTGAAAACGGCGAGCGGGCGCAACGGCATTTTGGGCGGGCACCTCCCGTTCGCGGCGCGCGGTCGCGGTTGGGACTTCGTCTCGGTCGGTCGCGGCGACGTCGACTTCTACGGGATTCGTCGCGCGCTGGAAGAAGCGAAAACCGAATGGTTCAAAGACGTTTACAAAGCGTTCGCGAACGTCGGCAAAGACGCGCAAGGTTACGACGCCGTCCGCGCCGCGCTCGACAAGACCGCCGATTTCCACTGGGAAAAGGGGTATCGCGACATTCTCGATTCTCGAACGAACAATACGAAAACCTTCTGGGCCGGCGTTCAAGAAGCGATCGCGAACCACGAGGCGAACCCGGGTTGCGGCAAGGCTCGCGAAGCCGTTTCCGACGCGTTGTTCGCTCTCAAACACTCGTTCGAGCTTCCGCTTTCGGTCGAGTGGGAAGACTCGACGATGTTCCGTATGGTCGGCGCCGCCGAATCGTTCGCGTTCGTCGAATCGTTGGTCGCGCCGCCGAGCGACGTCGACTTTGACGGTCAGTTTGGAAAAGACGCGTAATTTAGGCAAGCGGTCGGAGTCGCGTTGATTTCCCTTTCGCGAGTCGGCGCGACGCGTCGAGCAAACGTCGCGGGCGTTCGAGCTTTCGAGTTTGAACGCCCGTTTTGCGTTGGCGAAGCGGCGTTAAACTTTGCTTAAAGTGCCCGACTTGTCGGTTTGAAGAGACGGAGATTGGCGAAGTTGGGTAAACTGGGGTAAAAGCGGGTTTTGTAGCGACGTCGCGGCGGCGTTTTTTTGAAGAAAGTTTGGGAAAAAAGGGCGAAAGTCGGCGTTTGGTCGCTTCCCAAAAATTTTAAAAGGGGTACGATAGATAATAGTATATAAGGAGGTCGCGCCGAACGGTCGACCCGCCCGCTTTTTTGCGGACGTTACCAGCGCGACGGAGCGCGCCGAGCGTTTCCGCTTGGCCGCGTTCGACGCGAACGCGCCGTTTTTCCGCCGCAAGTTTGTCATTATAGAAAGGGCTTTCTAGTGTTGTCGCAAGAACGTTTCGCTAATATCGACCGTATGTTCAATCCGAAGTCCGTCGCCGTCGTCGGCGCTTCGGCGAAAAAAGGCGTCGTCGGAAACGACGTCCTCCTCAACCTGATCAAAGACTTCAAAGGCGCTATTTACCCGGTCAACCCGAAGGGCGGCGAAATCGAAGGTTTGACGGCGTATACCTCGCTCGCGGAAATTCCGGGCGAAGTCGATTTGGTCGTCGTTCTCGTCAACGCGAAATTCGTCCCGGGCGTCGTCGACGACGCGATCGCCAAAAAAGCGAAGGCGATGGTCATTATCTCGGCGGGCTTCAAAGAAACGAGCCATGAAGGCGCCGAAATCGAAAAAGCGATGGCCGCCAAAGCGCGCGAAGCCGGGATTCCGCTCGTCGGCCCGAACTGCCTCGGCGTCATCAACGCGGAATGCGGCTTGAACGCCAGCTTCGCGTCGAAAATCTGCAACGAAGGCTCGCTCGCGTTCATTTCGCAATCGGGCGCGCTCTGCACCTCCGTTCTCGACTTCGCCGAAGCTCGCCAAATGGGTTTCAGCAAGTTCGTGTCGTTCGGGAACAAATCGGACGTCAACGAAACGGAACTCCTCGAATACCTCGCCGACGACCCGAAAACGAAGGCGATCGCGATGTATCTCGAAGACATTGCGGACGGCGAAGGCTTCATTAATATCGCGTCGAAAATCTTCTGGGAAAAGGGCAAAGTTATCCTTTGCTTGAAATCCGGACGCAGCGCCGAAGGCGCGAAAGCGGTCAGCAGCCACACCGGTTCGCTCGCCGGTTCGGACGCCGTTTACGACGCCATTTTCACCCAATCGGGCGTCCAACGCGTCGACACGATCTCCGAACTTTTCGACCGCGCCGCGCTCTACACGACGCAACCGGCGCCGCAAGGCAAACGCCTCGCCATCATCACGAACGCCGGCGGCCCCGGCATTATGGCGACCGACGCCGCCGTTAAAAACGGTTTGAAACTCGCCGAAATTTCGGAAGAAACGAAAGCGAAACTCCGCGAAGTCATGCCGGCCGCCGCGTCGTTGCGCAACCCGGTCGACGTCCTCGGCGACGCGCACAGCGACCGTTACGAAATCGCGACGAAACTCGTCATGGCCGACCCGAACGTCGATATCGGGCTCGTCGTCCTGACGCCGCAATCGATGACCGACACGGACGTCATCGGCGCGCAAATTCCGGAAGCGGTCAAAGACTGCGGCAAACCGGTCGTCTGCGCGTTTATGGGCGCCGCCGACGTCAAAGAAGGCGTCGACACGCTCGTTTCGAAGGGCGTTCCGAACTACTCCTTCCCGGAAGACGCCGTCGCCGCGCTCGGCGCTTACGTTCGTTTGACCGAGTTCCGCGCGCTCGAAGGCCGCGAATACCTCTCGTCCGCCGACTGCGACCTCGAAAAAGCGAAAGCGATCGTCGCCGATTACCTTAAAGACGCCGACGAAAAATACCTGACGCAAGCCGACTGCCGCGACCTCTTCGCTTGCTACAACCTCCCGCTTCTCGCGAGCGGAATCGCGACGAGCGCCGACGAAGCCGCCGAAATCGTTTCGAAGATCGGCGCGAAAGTCGTTATGAAGGTGATGTCCGCCGACGTTAAACACAAGTTCGACGCGGGCGGGGTTATCCTGAACGTCGACGGCCCGGACGCCGCGAAGGCCGCTTACGCTCAAATTTACGCGAACGTCGAAAAGAACGTTCCGGGCGCGAAAATCGACGCGATTTTGATCGAACAAATGGCCGAAAAGGGCGTCGAAGTCATTTTGGGTTGCAACCGCGACGCGAAATTCGGCCCGCTCGTGATGATCGGGCACGGCGGCACCTACGCCGAACTTTGGAAGGACGTCGCGTTCCGCCTCGCGCCGATGCAAAAGGTTTCCGCCGAACGTATGGTTCGCCAAATCAAGACGTTCAAGATGCTCGACGGTTTCCGCGGCGCTCCGAAGTGCGACGTCGCCGCGTTGGAAGAAACGCTCCTGCGCTTCTCGACGATGCTCGTCAACCATCCGGAAATCGCCGAATGCGACATCAACCCGTTGATCGTTCACGTCGACGGCAAAGGTTGCTCGGTCGCCGACAGCCGTATTATGCTGCGTCGCGTTAAATAGTTCGCCGAGAACCGTTTGACGACGAAACGCTAAGAGCGCGAGCGGCTTCGCTCGACGAAAAGTCGAGCGCGGCGCGTTCGCGTTCTCGTGGAGTTTTGCGTCGTCGAACCGAAGGAACGTCGCGGAAACGCGGCGTTTCTTTTTCTTCTTCCGTCTTGAAGCGGCGGCGTTTCGGAAAGAACGGAGCGTCGCGCAAAAATTTGACGGAACGGAAGCGCTTGCGTCGCAACGGTTGGCGCGCCGAAACGGACGGGAGAACGCCGAAAATTTTCGGAGAATCTTTTCGATTCTCGATTTTTGCGTATAATAGGTAAAACGAGCGACGTATATTAAGGAAAAGTCGAGCGCGACGCGTCGAACGGCCTTGGCGCCGAGACGGTCGAATCGTTCGGAGGAATTTTTTCGCTCTTTTCCCACATTCAGCAACGATTAGGACGACAATGTCTTACGAACAACGTTTTCACTTCGCGGAGCCGATGGCGGCCGGGTATCAGGATTATCAGCGTCAGCGCAACATGACGCTCGGCGATCTTCTCTTGGACAATCGCGTCGTTTTTTTGCAGGGCGAAATCACGAACGCGAGCGCCAACGAGTTGGTGATGAAGCTCCTTTACCTGCAGAGCGCGAACCGTCGCAAAGACATTAACTTTTATATCAACTCGCCCGGCGGAAGCGTTTCCGCGACGTTGGCGATCTTGGACACGATGAACATTCTCTCCTGCCCGGTCGCGACGTATTGCGTTGGTTTGGCGGCCAGCGGCGGCGCGATTTTGCTCGCCGGCGGGACGAAGGGGAAACGGTACGCGCTTCCGCATTCGAAGGTGATGATTCACCAACCTTGGGGCGGCGTCGGCGGTCAAGTTTCCGACATCGAAATCCAAGCGAAGGAAAT
>JAFSFF010000146.1 GCA_017435375.1 Thermoguttaceae bacterium | reverse complement strand
CTGTTTGCCCATCGCGCTAACGACCATCACCACTTGGTTTCCGGCGCGGGTTTCGCGAATCGCTTTGCGCGCGGCCGAGAGAATTTTCGTCGTGTCGGCGACGCTCGTTCCGCCGAACTTTTGCACGATCAACGCCATTTTGTCTTGTTCCTTTCGCAAAGGAGAAACGGATTGCGTCGAGAAACGCCGCGAAAACCGGTCGCGCCGACCGTCTCGCGCTCTCGAACGTCGTTTGTCGCTCGACGCGCGCTCTAATTAGACCTTTTTAACTTTTTCGTTTTTTTTGTCGCGTCGAGTTCGCGAATCGCCGCGCGTCTAAGGCGTTTCGGCGTTCTCGAAATTGATTTAATTGTATCGAGCGCGGCCCGATCGCCAAGGGGCGCCGCCGAGATTTTTTCGTTTTTTCTAAAAAAAACGCCGCTTTTGCCGGTCGCGCCAAGAAAACCGCCCGACCAAAGTTAGTCAAAACTAACTAAAATCGCCGCGTTCGTCGTTCGAAAGAGAGAAATCGAGGCCGCCCGAAGTTCCGGAAACAAAAACGCGTTTTCGCAACCCTCGCGAGAAAATCAAACGCGCCGAACGTTTTGGGAAAGTCCGTCGTCGAAAAACTCGGGCGCTTGCGGAAGCGTCGCCGCGTCCGGCGCGACGGTCGCGAACGCTTTCCCTAAATTTTCGCGTCGTTCGGCTAATTTAGCGACGGCGGCGAGGTTCGCACCGGTCGAGATTCCGGCGAAAATCCCCTCGACTCGCGCCAAGCGACGCGTCCAGTCGGCGGCCTCCTCGGTTGAAACGGCTTCGACGACGCTCGCGACGCGAAAGTCGAAAATTTTCGGGACGAAACCGGCGCCGATCCCGACAATCCCGTGCGCGCCGGGCCGACCTCCGCTCAAAACCGGCGACTCGACCGGCTCGACCGCGACCGTTTGAATCGCCGAATTTTTGCGACGCAAATACCGCGAAACGCCGACGAACGTTCCGCCGGAACCGACGCCCGCGACGAAAACGTCGAGCCGCCCGCCCGCGTCGCGCCAAAGTTCCGGGCCGGTCGTCGTCTCGTGAATCGCGACGTTCGCCGGATTCTCGAAGAGGTTCGGAACCCAAACGTTAGCGTCGGAGCGCGCCGCGTCGGCGACCGTCTTCAACGCGCCGGTCATCCCGAGTTTTTTCGGCGTTAGAATCAGTTTCGCGCCGAGCGTCGTCAACGTTCGGATTCGCTCTTCGCTCAACGCGTCCGGCGCGACGAGCGTCAAGTCGAGCCCGCGCGCCGCCGCGACGAACGCCAGCGCAAGCCCTTCGCCGCCGCTCGTCGCTTCGAAAATTTTCGTCGACGACGTTAGTCGCCCGAGGTTTTCCGCCGCGTCGATCATCGCCCGCGCCGCTCGGTCTTTGAGCCCGCTCGGAAAGTTCGCCGACTCTAATTTCAACAGAACGTCGACGCCGAGCGGAGCGAAAAGTCGGCGCAAACGAACCGTCGGCGTCCCGAACGGCGTTCGCGACGCGTCGGCGGCGAGCCGCGCTTCTTTTTCCATTTTCGCCGTTTTTTCTATTTCTCGCATCTTGCCGATTCTCCCTTGTTTTCTCGACCGTCCAAAACAAAACGAGTCGAACCGCGTTCCCCGACCTTTCGTCGGAGAAGCGATTCGGCTCGCCTCGTCTCGTTGTCAAACTCGACTTAAATTCGCCGTTTTATCGCGTTTTCGCTTAGCGTCGGGTCGTCGCGTCCGTTTCGGACGGTTCGAGCGCGACCATCGACGGCGATTTGCCGAGTTGACGGCGCCCGGTCGGACGTTCGTAACAGTACGTCATTTCTTCGCTCATTAAGCGCGCTTCCTCCGGAATCGATTGCAACATCGCTTGCACCTTGTGATTTCCGGCGTCGACCGCTTGCGCTCGGACGCGGAACACGACGCGTTCGCCGGCCGGGAGCGTTTCGATCTTGCGGAAAATAACCTTCGACTCCGCTTCGCTCAACGTTCCGAGTCCGCCTTCGATCGCGACCGGTTTCAAACCGACGCCGAGGAAGACGCCGGACTCGATTTCCGACGCGTCTTTCGTTCCGTTGTTCTCGATCACGAGTTCGTAAACGCATTCCTTCCCGACGGCGACCGGGTCTTTCGGGGCGTTGACGCGCATCGCCAAGACGGCGATCGACTCGACTTGAACGGTCGTTTCGTTTTGCGCGGTCAAACCGGTTTGATCGGCGCCGACGACGGCGAAGGTCGCGTCGCCCTTTTCGGTCAAGCGGCAAAGGGTTTTGAAGACGATTTCTTCGTTCGGACGCAGGAGCGGAATCGTCCAGTAAACGCGCCCTTTTTCGACGTTGCGCCGCGCCGAACCGTCGCAAGCGAGAATTTCGACCGTCGCCGGAATTTGCGCCGCGACGTCGACGTTTTCAAGCGAAGCGGAACCGACGTTTTTCACTCGCGTCAACGCTTCGAACTCGCCGTCGACAAATTGCAGTTCCGGCGCTTCGATCGCGACGTCGAGTTTGCCGCGCAATACGGCGATCTTCTTCGAGGCCTTCGCTTCGACGCCGTACGCGCCGGTCGCTCGCGCTTCGATCGCGATTTCGTCGTCCAAAACGGTCTTCACGGCCATTTCGATCGACTTTTCTTCCCCCGCTTTCAAGACGCCGATTCGCTGCGTCGCGCTCGTTTCGCCGGTCGAGACGAAGAGTTCGACGTCTTGCGCGTCGCCGTTCCCGACGTTGCGCAGGCGGAGACGGTATTTGTCTTCGACGCCCCATTCGATCGCGTCGCGCCCTTCGACCCGCGCTTCCAAAATCGGCTCGACGACCTCGACGCCGGTTCGCGCCGACGCTCGTTCGCACTCGAAACGGCTGACGAGTTCGAACGCGCTCCGTTTTTGCGGCGTCATCGTCAATTCGAGTTCCGCCGAAGCGCCCGAATCGAGCGTTCCGACTTCCCAAACGCAGCGTCGCGCTTCGCCGTCGAACCCGACGTCGCGCGTCTTGATTTGCGCGGCGCCGATTTTCGCTTCGACGTCGGCGACCGCGACCGTTTCCGGCAGCTCCGTCGTTACGATCAGCTTCCGCGCCGCGACGCTCCCGACGTTGCGCGCTCGCACTTTGAACGTCGACTCTTGCCCGACGACTAAATTTTTCGGCCCGATCGTTTCGATTTCGACGATCGGCGAACGCGACGAAACGGTCGTTTCCGCTTCTTCTTTCGCTTCCGCGACGCGCCAAGCGCCGTTCGCCGTCGAAGCGCGTTCGTTCGACGCGTCGGACGCCGAGTCGGCGGTCGTTTGAATTTCGACGCCGTCTTGGAAAAACGCGCCGAAACGGTCGTCGAGTTCGTTAAGCGCCGTTCGCTCCTTCAAACCTTCCGATTTTTTCGCCGCGTTCGTTCGACGCGACGCGCCTTTTTCGGAACGTCCCGCCGAGTTTTTCGACGCGACAAGCGAAAGCGGAGCGTCCTCGTCTTCCCGTTTTTTCTCTTCTTCGTCTTCCGAATCCGCCGAAACGACCGAATCGCCGTCTTCTTCGACGTCCGCGTCGTCGGCGTATTCTTCCGACGTTTCCGCGTCGGTCAAAAGCGCGTCGTCTTCCGCGTCGGTCGCTTCTTCCGTCTCTTCCGACTCGGTCGAGAAAACGGGAATCGCCGGCCCGACAAGCTCGGCGTCGTCTTCCGCGTCGGTCGCCCGCGACGCCGACTTTTTCGCCTTGCGGCTCGACTTGCGCGACGACGTTTCTTCGCCCTCGCCGTCGTCGACCGAAACGAGCGCCGCGCTCTCCGACCAATCTTCGGACGCGTCCGCCGCCTCTTCGAGGAGCGATTCTTCCAACAGTTCGAGGGAACCGAGCCCCCCCTCTTCGCGCAAACTGCGACGTTCGACGCGCGCCGACGGTTTTCGTCGGGAGGTCGAAACGCGTTCGGAACGGGACGCGATCGGAGCGTCGCCGATTTCCTCTTCCAACTCGTCGAGCAACAGCGCCGCGACGCCGCCGGTCGACGACTTTTTCGCCGACGAAACGCCGAGCGAAGAACGGCGCGACGTTTCCAAACTCGCGACCGCGGCGCGCGTCGTTCCAAAGGTTCTCGCTTCGGTCGCCGCCGCGCCGGAACGAGGCGCCGCCGCGACCGGAGCCGGCGCGACCGGCGAAGGAGCGCCGACTCTCGCTTGCCGTCCGATCAACGCCGCGCGCTCTTGCTCCGCGCTCGGCAATCTCGTCGGACTCGTCGGCGGAACGTTCGCAAACGAAACGCGAGCCGGCCCTTGCGGAACGACGTTCGCTCCGTCCGACGGTTCCTTCGGTTTAAACGGATTCAAATTCGAAACAAACTCGCGAACGCTCGATCCGCTTTCGGCGCGCGCCGGAGCCTCTTGACGCGACGACGCAAACCCGGCGACCTGCGCCCAAGCGTTCGACGCGCCGTTAGAGCAAGCCCCCAAAAGCGTCAAAAGAATCGCGATTTGCGCGACGCGGCTTTTTTTCGTCGTTCTCTTCGTCATTGTCGAAACGTTCCCTTCTCGAACGTTCCTCGCGTTCCGCGGCAAACGGGACGCGTTTGGAACCAATTCGTTCAATTTTCCAAATTCCGAATCAATTATTATCTTTTCGCGACGGTCGGCGCGCCCCCTTTCGGTCGTTCGCCTCGTTCCGTCGTCGCGGCGAAGTTCCGGTTAACAACTCGAGACTCCGCTTCTCTTTCTTTCTTATCGTCCGCGCCTGTTATTCTCGTTAAAACTTTTTTAACTTTTCTTCCAATTATTTAAACTTTGCGGATTTTATCAAATTTTCCGTCCCTTTTCGAGAGCAAAATAGTTAAAAACGCGCCGCCGCTCCGTTTTATTCGCCCTTTTTTTTCGCTTGGCGACGCGCCGCGCTCCATTTTCCTTTTTTTTCCGCGCTTCGAGCTTGCAACGCGCCGTTAGAAGTTGCTTTTTTCCTTCTTTTTGATACAATTTATTAGCGGGTTGTTCGCAAAACGCTTCGTCGAGTCGGAAGGTCGCCGACGCGTCGGAAACGTTTTCCCTTTCGACGCCGACTCGCAAACGCGACGTAAACTCGTTCGCCGTCGATTTCCCGACGCTCGCACGTCGTCGTTAACCGTCCCCAACCGTCTAAACGGCTCGCGCCGTTAGAAAGAGCGCGCTTTATGTTTTTTTTGGCGCTTTTATTGTATCCCGTTTTAGAATTTGCCGTTTTCCTTCTCGTCGCCGACAAAATCGGTTGGGCTTCGACGCTTCTTTTCGCGTTGGCGACCTCGTTTTTCGGCGTTTACCTCCTCCGAACGCAAGGGGCGCGCGCTTCGTTCGCCCAACGCGGTTTTTCGACGCAAGCCGTTGAAAACTACCTATACGGCAATCTCGGCGCTCTTTTGCTTATTTTACCCGGTTTCGTTTCGGACGTTCTCGGCGCGCTTTTGCTTTTCGTTCCGACGCGGCGCGCGCTCCTCGGCGCCGTTCGACGTTGCGGAGTCGACCTTTACCGGCAAGCGAACGGGCCGTTTTCCGTTTTCCGCGCCTATCGATTCGGCGACGGTTTCGCGTCCCCCTTCGCCGATTCGAACGGTTTTTCGCCGAACGCCGCCGCGAACGACGACGATCCGATCGACGTCGAAACGGTCGCTCCGACGCCGGAAGCGTTCGAAACGCCGTCGCGTTCGACGTCGGACGACGAACCGATCGACGTCGAATTTGTCGTCCGTCGATAATCGCCCTATAGTAATATTGACAAATCGCCCTAAAACTTTTTCGTTCCGTCGCCGCTTTTGAGTCGCCGCGTTCGCCGCCTATGTCCGCTTCGTTCCCCGCTCCGCTTCGCCGCGTTCTTCCGCTCCCCGTTTTTCCCGCCGTTTCGGACGACGGCGTCGCGCTCGCTCCCGACCCGTTTTCGCCGAACGCGCTTCTCGGCGGATTCGTCTCCGGCCCGGAAAACCGCCTCGCCGAACTCGCGGTTCGCTTCGCCGTCGACGGCGTTCCGATCTTCGAACGTCCGTTAGGCGGAACTCTCGACCCGAACGACGCGGCGCGTCTCGGCGGTTCTTCGTCTCGCGACGACCTCGAAACGCTCTTTCGTCAAGCGGCGAACGACGAATACGGCGCCGATTTCGACGCGATTTTCGACCGCCGCGCCGTTCGCGTTTCCGACCGTTCCGTTCGCTCCCCCAAACGCCGTCCGACGCTCTTTCCGCTCGACGACGCCGACGCGTCCGACGTTCCGCCGAACGCCGCGCCAACCGTCCCGACGCGCCGTTCGACGCCCGCCGTCGTCGGTTGGCGACCGTTGGAGGAAGCGTCGTTTTTTACCCCGCTCGTCTTTTACGGCCCGAGCGGTTCCGGGAAAACGCGCCTCGTCGAGGGAATTTGCCAAAGCCGCCGACTCGCGGAGCCGAACAAAACGCTCTATTACCTCTCCGGCGCCGATTTCGCCCGTTCCTTAACGAACGCGATTCGGCGCGATCAAACGCAAATTTTCCGGACGCTCTTGGCGCAAGCTCGCGTCGTCGCGATCGAAAACGCCGACGTTCTCGCCGAACGCGACGCGGCCCAGTCGGAGTTTTTGCCGATTCTCGACGCCGCCGCTCGCGAACGCAAACTCGTCGTCGTTACGCTTGCCAAAAAACCGAACGAAATCCCCGGTTTTTCCCCCGAACTCGCCGCGCGTCTCGGCGCCGGTCTCCTCGTCCCGACGCGCTTCCCGACTCGCGAAACGAAACGCTTTATCGTCGAACGGGCCGCCGAAAAACTCGGTCTCCGACTCGACGACGCGACGGTCGACTTTTGCGTCGACAACTCCCCGGCGTCGGTCGGCGGCGTCTGCGGAACGCTCGTTCAAGCGGCGCAAGAATTCGCCTCCCGAACGCGCTCTCCGTCGCCGGAAAACTTTCGCGCCCTCGTCGAAGCGCGGAATCCGGAGCCGACTTGGACGCTCGACCGCGTTTTGAAAACGGTCGCGAAGCAGTTTTCCGTTTCGGTCGTCGAAATGCGGAGCAAAAAACGCTCGAAAACGCTCGTTTTGGCGCGCAACGTCGTTTTTTACCTCGCGCGAAAATTGACCGACGCGACGTTTCAAGAAATCGGTCGCGAATTCTCGAACCGCGATCACTCGACGACGCTCCGAGGCGCCCGCGACGTCGCCGAAGCGCTCGAAACCGACGCCGAACTGCGCTTCCAAGTCCGCGAAATCGTCGAAAAGCTCCGCGCCGAAGACCGCGTCGAACTTTAACGCGACGCCCGTTTATTCGTCGCGGCCGCCCTTCTCGTCGCGACCCGCCTTCTTTACGAAACCCGGTCGACCGTTTTTACCGGCCCCGCCGCGACGACGAGACGCAAAAAACGCCGAAAAAGCCGCTTCGGAATTTGCGCGAAAAACCGAATAAACGCGTCGCGACGAATAAACGGACGACGACGTCGAGAAAGATTGAGAAAACGACGCGAAGCCCCTTTGTTTTCGGCGAAAGACGTTGTAAAATTGCGTTGAGCGGGTTTATCGGTCGACGCCGGTCGCCCGCCTTCGGTTCCCTCCCGTTTGCAAATCGCCCGACGCCCTTTTCGAACGCCCTCTCGTCTCGAACGCGTTTCCGAATTCGGCGTCCAAGAGCCCCTAAGGAACGTTATGACCGCTCAAATTCTCGACGGCAAAGGCTTGGCCGAAATTATCCGCGCCGAAATCAAAGAGGACGTCGCGCGCTTCGTCGCCGAAACGCAAGTTCAACCCGGTTTGGCCGTCGTTCTCGTCGGCGAAAATCCGGCGAGTCAAGTTTACGTCCGCAACAAGGAAGCCGCTTGCGTTAAAGCCGGAATGAAGAGCGTGATGCGCCGCCTTCCCGCCGAAACGACGACCGAAGAACTCCTCGCTCTCGTCGCCGAAATGAACGCCGACCCGACGATTCACGGGATCCTCATCCAACTTCCTTTGCCCAAAGGAATCGACGAACAACGCGTTTTGGACGCGATCGACCCGGAAAAAGACGTCGACGCGTTCCACCCGGAGAACGTCGGGCTCATTTCGCAAGGTCGTCCGCGCTTCCTCCCCTGCACTCCTTACGGCGTTCAACAAATCCTCGTCCGTTCGAATATTGAAACGAAGGGCAAGCGCGTCGCGATTCTCGGCCGCAGCGACATCGTCGGCAAACCGATGGCGCTCCTTCTCTTACAAAAAGGAATCGGCGCCGACGCGACCGTTACGGTTTGCCACAGCCGCACCGAAAACCTCGCCGAAATCCTCCGCGAAGCCGATATCGTCGTCGCGGCGATCGGGAAGCCGGAGTTCGTTACCGGCGATATGCTCAAACCGGGCGCGGTCGTTATCGACGTTGGAATCAACCGCGTCGAAAAAGACGGCGTCGACGAAAACGGCGCGCCGATCAAGGTTTCGAAGCTCGTCGGCGACGTCGATTTCGAGTCGGCGAAAGAGGTCGCGAGCGCGATCACGCCGGTTCCGGGCGGCGTCGGCCCCTTGACCGTTACGATGCTTCTCTTGAACGCGTTGAACGCCGCTCGTCGTCAAACCGCCGCGGCGCAAGCGTCCAAATAACCGCGCGATTTTCGAATTCGCCGTTTAACCGCGCGTTTTATGCGGCGACGCCCTCGTCGAACGCTCGGCGTCGTCGCGTTTTGCGCCTTCCTTTTTCCCGCGTTCTCGTCGTCGCGGCGCGGGTTTGTCGACGCGTCGACGGCGGCGCGTTTCACCTCCGATCAAATTTAAAACAAAATTCAAGTCAACGCGGTCGTTCGCTCGAGCGGCTCGCCCGGAAAGTAAAGTTTTGGCCAAAGCTAAAGACAAATACAAAGAAACGTTGGGAAAATTCGCGTTCGGCGTCTTGCTGTTCGTCGTTTGGATTTTCCTTTGCGCTTCGGTCTTGAGTTACTCGCCGTTGGACGCTCCGAGTCGATTTATTTACTCGGCGTCCGAACGGGTCGAGAATTTGGCCGGTCTTCCGGGCGCTTGGTGCGCGCACGCGATTTTTTCGGCGTTCGGCGTCGCCGGATATTTCGTTTTGATCGCGTTTGGCGTCAGCGTTTTGTTTTATTGGCGTCAGGGCGGCGTTCGCGAACCGGCGTTGAAGACGTTTGGCTTCGCTCTTATTTTAGTCGCGGCGTCCGGCGCGGCGGCGTTTTTAGTCGAGACGCCGGTCGGCCCGCCGATCGGGCCCGGCGGTTGCGCGGGCGCGATCGTCAAATATTTGCTCGAAAATTACTTCGTTCGTTTCGGTTCCTACTTGGCGTTGTTCGGCGTTCTTTTCGCCGGCGCCGTCCTCGCGGGCAGCGACGCGTTCCTCCGTTTCGTTCTTTGGTCGACCGGTCTTGGCCCGGCGCTCGAATGGGCGTCCGCGCCGTTCCGCCGCAAGCTGAACGCGGCGCGTCCGCGTTCGCGCCGTCCGGAACGCCGCCCGATTCGGCCCTCGCGTTCCTCCGTCGACGAATTCGACGACGGTTTCGACCCCGAGCCGGCCGTTCCGTTCGTTCGTCGCTCCGACGTTCGTCGCCCCGCGCCGTCCGAGCGTTTCGTCGCCGCGCCGTCTCGAACGTCGGTTTCCGAACGTCCCGTCGCCGTCTCCGACTCGGGCCGCCGTCCGATTTCCGCGCCGGTCGCGCCGTCGCCGAACGATCTTTCGCCGCGCCGTCCCGAACGTTTGAACGCCGTTTCGCGTCCGCTCGGAGTCGATTCCGTTGTCGTTTCGGCGTCCGGCGTCTCCGACGCGAACGGCGGTTTGAGCGTCGGCGCGAACGTCGCCGCGCCGGAACCACCGAAACGTTCGCTTCTTTCGCAAGCGTTCGGTTTCGGCTCGAAAAAGCGCGCGCCGGAACCCGTCGACGATTTCGACGACGACTACGACGCGCCGCCGAAACCGCCGCGACCGGCGCGCCGCGAGTACGTTTACCCGTCGATCGACTTCCTCGCCGCTCCGGAACGTTACGACTTGGAGGCGCTTCACGACGCCATTCTCGAACGCGGCGCCGAGTTGGAACGCGTTTGCGCCAGTTTCGGCGTCGAGTTGAAAGTCGTCGACGCGCAGCCGGGCCCGGTCTTAACCCTTTACGAAATCGAACTTAAAAAGGGGTTGCGCGTCAACAAGTTGAACGTTTTGACCGACGACCTCGCGATCGCGATGAAGGCGCCGCGCGTCCGCGTCGTCTCGCCGATTCCCGGCAAAAACACCGTCGGAATCGAAGTTCCGAATCAAAGCCGCCAACTCGTCCGTCTCCGCGAGGTGATGGAGGAATGCGCCGCGCAGGCCGAGAAGATGGCGATTCCGATCTTCCTCGGCAAGGACGTCGGCGGCGCGCCGATGGTCGCCGACTTGGCGAAGCTCCCGCACCTCCTGATCGCCGGGCGCACCGGCACCGGGAAGTCGGTCTGCTTGAACTCGATCATTATGTCGATCCTAATGACGCGTTCGCCGGAAGAGGTGAAGCTGATTATGATCGACCCGAAAATGGTCGAGTTGAGCCCGTACAAAACGGTTCCGCACCTGATGCACCCGGTCGTCGTCGATATGCAAAAGGCCGAGGCGATTCTCGAATGGGCCGTCGAGAAGATGGAGCAACGATACCAAATTTTCGCCGCCGTCGGCGCCCGCAAACTCAGCGAATTCAACGCGATGCCGGAAGCGACGAAGCGCAAGCGCCTGCAGCCTCGCGACGAAGAGGAATGGGCGGCGTTCCCGAAAACGATGTCGAGCGTCGTCATTATCGCCGACGAAATGGCGGATATGATTATGACGTCGGGCAAAGACGTCGAGCGGCACATCGTCCGTTTGGCGCAAAAGAGCCGCGCGGTCGGTATTCACTTGGTCTTGGCGACGCAAAAGCCGACGGTCGACGTCGTTACCGGTTTGATCAAGTCGAACCTCCCGGCGCGCATCGCGTTCGGCGTCGCGAGCCGCACCGACAGTCAAGTCGTCTTGGACGCCAAGGGCGCGGAGCAGCTCCTCGGGAACGGCGACATGTTGTTCCTCCTCCCGGGCACGAGCCAGCTCGTCCGCGGACAGGGCGCGTTCGTTTCGGACAAAGAAATCGACGCCGTCATCGAGTCGATTTCCGTCGACGAGCCGGAATACGAGTTCGTCGTTCCGGACCAAAACGCGCCGGAGGACGAAGAACGCGGCGAAATCGAGTACGACTCCTATTACGTCGCGGCGGTCGACGCGGTCATCGCCGAAGGGAGCGCCAGCACGTCGTTCCTGCAACGCAAATTCAGCATCGGGTACGGTCGCGCCGCGCGCTTGATCGACACGATGACCGCCGAAGGGATCATTTCGCCGAAAAACCCGGCCAAACCGTCCCGCCCGCGCGACATTTTGATCACGATGGAGCAGTGGCGAGGCCGCGACGCCGTCG
>JAFSFF010000145.1 GCA_017435375.1 Thermoguttaceae bacterium | reverse complement strand
GTTCTTTCAAACCGCCGACGTCGCCCGTCTTCGCTCAACGGCAATGAAAACTGACGCCGGTTCCGTTTTCGCGCGGCAAAATGATTCGCCCGCGGTCGAGTTGGACGCCGGAGCCGATCTTTTTGTCGATGAGAAGCGGCCCGTCGAGGTAAACGTAATCGAGTTGCGGCGCGAACTGCGACGTCGCGCTCGCGGCGATCGACGACTCGATCGTGTTGCCGATCATCGTTTTAAACCCGAGCGCTCTCGCCTTTTCAAGAGCGCGACGCGTCGGATTCAAACCGCCGAACTTCACCGGTTTCAGGTTGACGCCGTCGAAAAAGCCGACGCATTTTTCCAGGTCTTCCTCGCAACGGCAGCTCTCGTCCGCGATGATCGGGAACGGGCATTTCTCCTTCAACGCGGCCATTCCGTCCCAATCGTCCGGATGAAGCGGCTGTTCGATCAACTCGATATTGAGCGTTTTCAGCTCGTCCATATATTCGAGCGCTTGCTGCAGCGTCCAACAACCGTTGACGTCGAGGCGGAAGGGCGCGTTCGTTCGCTTGCGCAACTCGCGCAGAATCGTCATATCTTCGTGCGAGCCGAGCTTGACGCGGTACAGCGGCCAATCGGGCTGTTCGTTGAACTTCTCCAAAATGCGATAAAGCGAATCGAGACCGAGCGTATAACTCGAAATCGGGAGACGGCGCGGATCGGTTCGCCAGACGCGCCAAAGAGGCTGATTGCGCAATTTTCCCCAAAGGTCGCAGGCGGCCATTTCGATCGCCGACGCGGCGGCCGGATTGTCGCGCATCATCGGCGCGACGAAACGCCCGAAAGCGTACGGATCGGCCAAGGCGTATTTTCCCATTTTTTCGCGACACATTTCAAGCGAACGCACCATACTTTCGATGGTAATCCCCCAGTGTTGGTCTTCGTACGCTTCGCCGTATCCCCTCAAACCGTCCTGTTCCAGTTCGACGACGACCGTTCGAATCACGCTGATCGTTCCTCGAAAAACGGTCATCACATGCTTGAGCGGAAGATCCATTCGGATGATTTTTAGTCTCATATTCTTTTTTCGTATTTTCCAATCGTTACGATCGTTTTGCTCTCGACGTCGAAAAACAGTTTCGCTCGACGCGGCGTTTTTTCCTCGACGTTCGGCGCGTCGTTCGCGTTCCTGAAATCGTCCGCCAATCGGACGTCTTCGCCGACGTTCGCGCCCGTCTCGCTCGCCGGCGTCCGAGTCGAAAACCGCAAGCGCGCCGCGTTCCGTCGCGACGGCGTTCGGTTGTTCGGGACGTCGACGAATCGCCGAGAAAAATTTCCCGCGTCGATTCTATTCATTTTCCATTTTTTTTCGTTCTTCGCAAGCAGGGGAACGCGCAAACCGACGCTTTTTCGCTCGAAAGGCGAAAATTTTAAAAAAAGTTTTTTTCGCCCCTTTAAAATGGGAAAGATTCAAAAAATATAGCGACGTCGTCTCGCCGACTTCGACCGTCGTCGACCGACGGACGCGGCGTTCGTCGACGTTTTTACCGTCCGTCGCGTCCGTTTTCAGCGTCGTTCGCGCCTTTTTTGACGCCCGCTCGCCGACGACGACAAAAAAACGCCGCGCTCCGACGAACGAAACGCGGCGTCCCAAACGCGAAAACGTCCAAACGTCGTTTTCGTCAATCGTCGAGCGGCAATTTAATCGTCGTTCCGACGTCGAAATAAGTCGCGCCGGAGCGGAAATTATTCAGCCGTTTGATTTCGCCCCAACGAGAGCTGGCGCCGAGTTCGTTTTCGGCGATCGTCAAGAGGTTGTCCCCTTCTTTAGTAACGTACACGCGGTACCCAACGTTCGCCGGAGTCGAAACCGCGCCCGGAGCCGAAGCGACCGGCGCCGAAACCGCGCCCGGAGCCGAAGCGACCGGAGTCGAAACCGCGCTCGAAGCCGAAGCGACCGGAGTCGAGCGCGTCGCGAAAGCGGCGGCGTTCAAACGTCGCGAACCGCCGTATCGGCCGAGCGGCGTCGTTACATACGACGTTTGCGGAGCGGGCAACGGCAAATCGCTCGCCGCGCTCGTCGAAGCGACGGGCGCCGTCGCAACGTCGCCGACGGACTTCGTCGCGCTCGGCGTCGCAACGTTCGGCGCCGCGGCGACGGTCGAACCCGCGTTCGGCGTCGCGGCGACCGCCGCTCTCGGAATCGAGGCGGTCGCGATCGCCAAATCGTTGTCGGTCGCCGCGGAATCCAACGTCAAATCGAGATCGGAAACCGGCGCCGCCGAACTAGGTGCCGACGAAACGTTCGAGCCGCCCAAACCCGCGTCGGAAGACGACGAAGCCAAACTAGGCGTCGAAGAAGCCCCCAAGCCCGCGTCGGAAGGCGACGAAGCCAAACTAGCCGTCGACGAAGCGACCAAGCCCGCGTCGGAAGACGACGAAGCCAAACTAGGCGTCGACGAAGCCCCCAACCCCGCGTCGGAAGGCGACGAAGCCAAACTAGGCGTCGACGAAGCCCCCAAGCCCGCGTCGGAAGACGATGGAGCCAAACTAGGCGCCGACGAAGCCCCCAAACCCGCGTCGGAAGACGACGAAGCCAAACTAGGCGTCGACGAAGCGACCAAACCCGCGTCGGAAGGCGACGAAGCCAAACTAGGCGCCGACGAAACGTTCGAGCCGCCCAACGTCAACGCGTTCGACGCGGCGTTTTGCAAGTTGTTCCAACTCTCGCGCGCCGTTTCGCCGACGTTGCGCAACGACTCCGCCGTTTGTTGATAAGCGTTCGTCGCCGTCGTCGTGAAATTGTCGTAACTTGCGCGAAGCCCGGTCGACGTTTCGTCGATCGAATTCGCCAACCCGCCGACCGCGTTTTCAATCCCTTGACTCGCTTGGTTCGACAAATCTTGGAGTCGAGCCGCCCCTTCGGCGACGCGAGCGTTGACCCCGTCGACGATATTTTGCGCGCCCGTTTGGAGTTCGAGCGCCCCTTGCTCGACGCGCTCGTTGAACGCGTTCAAACCGTTCGCAACGCTTTGAGCCCCCGCGCTCAAGCCCGAACTCGCCGCTTCAAGACCGGAACCTAAACCGTTCAAGTCCGAACTCGCCGCTTCAAGACCGGAACCTAAACCGCTCGCGTCCGTTTCCGCGCCGAGATTCGTCGGAAGCGCGGCCGCTTGCGCGGTCGCGGCTCCGCTTTCCCAATTATTAAGCGTCTCCGCCGCCGGATCGCCCGCCAAACTCGCCGGTTCTTCCAAACCGACGCCAAGCGCGGAATCGTTCCAATCGGCGCCGACAAGCGTCGAGTCGTCCGGAACCGGCAACGCGTATTCGTCCGCCGCGCCCAGCGTCGTCGCGGGCGACTCGAGAGCCGTCGGAGCGTCAAGTTCCGGCGTCGGCAAATCGCTCGCGTCGCCGTCGGCAAAATTGGCGGCGTTCGCCGCGACGTCCGTTCCCGCCGCGCTCGCGGGAGAAACCGGCGGAGCGGCGGCGATTTGCGGAGCCGCGAATTCGGGCGCCGACGCGCTCGCGTCAATATTCTCGGTTTCGGCGAACGATTCCAACGGCTCGGCAAGCGCGGTCGAATCCGCCGTCGGTTTCATCGCCGACGACGTTTCGTTATCGACCGCCTCCGAATCGCTCGAATCGTCGACCGACGCGGTCGAACTTTCCTCGGTCGCGAGCGGATCGTCGGCGACCAAAGCGCTCGAAGCGTCCTCCGCGAGCGGATCGTCGGCGACCAAAGCGCTCGAACTTTCGCCCGTCGCGAGCGGATCGTCGGCGATCAAAGCGTCCGAACTTTCGCCCGTCGCGAGCGGATCGTCGACAACCAAAGCGTTCGAAGCGTCCTCCGCGAGCGGATCGGCGGCGACCAAAGCGTCCGAAGTTCCGGCGTCCGCGAGCGTTCCTTTCGGCGAAATCGATTTAACGCCGGTTTTATTCGCCTCAAACGCCGAATTCGTCGCCTCCGCCGCCAACGCGCCGACCGACTTCGTCGCCGATTCTTGCGACTTCCAATCGTTCGCGGTTTTCGCCGTTTCGACTTGGTCGGTCGCGCCCGTTTCCTTGTTTTTCGCGTTCGCTTCGGCTTGGCCTTTTAGTCCCTTTTTGCCGGTTTTATCGTCGTCTTTCTTCGCCGTTTCTTTCGGCTTCTTCGAATCGCCGCCGAACCAACCGCGAACGCGCGCCAACAAACCGCCCGACTTTTCGGCTTTTTCCTTTTTTTCTTGGGCGCTTTTCCCGTCTTTCGAAGCGGAGCCGTCTTCCGCCTGCGTTTTCATCCCTCTCGACGCGACGGTTTGCCCGCTTTCCGTCGCCGCGACCGAAGGCGGAAGCTCCGCTTTTTTCCCGGCGAGATTTCCGGACAAGAAGAGCGCCGCGACGCAAACGATCGTCAACGCCAACGAAGAGGCGATCGCGACGCCGATCGTCTTCTTCGCGACGCGCATCCAATTACGTCCCTCGAACTCGTCGCCCTCTTCGTCCAACTCGTCCGACGACTCGTCGACGACGCTCGCTTTCGCTTTCTTCGCGTCGGCGTTCGAATCCTCCGACGCGTCGGCGTCTTCCCAATCCTCCTCGTCTTCCTTTTTTCGCTTTAACAGGCTCAAAGGCGCCGCCAAACCGGTTCCAATCAACTTCAAATAAAGAACCGGCGACAAAAATCGCAAAATCGATTTCTTATTTTCCGCTTCGACAAACTCTTCGTAACCGGTAAAATCGGCCTCTTCGCCGTCTTCTTCCGCCATTCGTTTGAGTTCGGCGTACTCCTTCGCTTTCTTCTCTTTCTCCTCGCGCGCCAACTCTTCCTCGAAGAGTTCCTCTTCCGTTTTTTCTCGCTTTTTGAAGACGCGCAACGGGGCCGCGCAGAGCGCGAAAACCGGTTTCAGACGCTCGGCCAACGAGGGCCCGGCGTCCCAATCTTCTTCGTCGTAATCGTCTTGCGCGCCGTTGTTTTCGGCGTTTGTCGTCGACGTTTTTTCGACCGGCGACGCGTTGCGTTCGGCGTCTTTTTTTTCCTCTTTAACCGTCGACGCAACGGTCGGCGCGCTCGACGTTTTTTTCGCGTCTTGCGTCGCGGAACTTGCGACGACCGGTTTCGGCGCGCTCGACGCTCCGCTCGAAACGCTCGGCGTCGTCTGACTCGCGACGACCGGATTCGGCGCGCTCGACGCTCCGCTCGAAACGATCGGCGTCGTCGGACTCGCGTCGACCGGCTTCGGCGCGCTCGACGCTCCGCTCGAAACGCTCG
>JAFSFF010000144.1 GCA_017435375.1 Thermoguttaceae bacterium | reverse complement strand
CGACGCGCCGAAAATCGACGTCGGCGCGAAAACGTCCGCGGCGGCGGTTTCCGGCGTCGGTTCGACGCCGAGCGCGGACGGAGCGCCGGTCGAAAAACCGCGCGTCGCCGTCGTCAACAGGAGCGTTTTGGCGAGGACGCCGCTCTCTTTAAGGAGCTGAACGAAACCTTCGAGCGTTTCGTCGAACGCCGCGACGCCGCCGCAATACCCTTCGACGACCGCTTGGCGACGCTCCGGCGCGTCAAGTTGGGCAAGACGGGCAAGCTCGGTTGCGGCGAGTCGGCGTTCGACGACGCTTTCGTCGAGGAACGCGCCGTCGTTTTCGAGCGCGTCGTCGTTATTGGACTCGAAATCGTCGTCGGTTTCGTCAAAATCGGCGCCGTCCGCTTCGGCGTCGGACGTTTCCGGATCGTTGAACTCGACGTTAAATTCAATCTCGACTTCGGCGGGAAGTTCGGCGTCGGAGGCGTCGTTTTCCGCGTCGAGAATCGCGGCGGCGCGAGCTAAAGCGGCTTCGACGACGGCGTTTTCGTCGACGCGAGCGCCCCGTTTCGCCGATTTCGCGGTTTCTTCGAGCGGCCAATAAGGAACGAGCGTCGCCGCGTAAGGCGCCGGATCGTCTTCGTCCTCTTGAAAACGCTCGCGCAGTTCGAGCGGGAAGTCCCAACGCTCGTTCCAACCGGAAAAGTGCGCCCAAACGAACCAAGGCTCCGCGTCGCCGCCGTTTTCGTCTTTTGTGCATTTTGCGTCGTCTTCCAACTTGGCGAGGAAACGCGCCAATTCTTCGAAGTTGCGGAAAAATTGCGTCTCTTCGAGCGTTTCCGACGGGAGCGCCGCGTCCGGAGAGCCGAGGAAAAAGCGACCGTCGCAATACTCGTCTTCGACCGCCGGGTGAAGCGCGACCGTTTCGTCGTCCGAAACGACGAACGTTCGGTATCCCTTTTCTTTCAAGAGACGGAAAATCGACGGCGTTTCGGCGTTTGCGCCGTTAAAGTCGTTTGATTTTGCGCCGCTTAACGCGTTGTTCGAGCGGTCGACGGTCGTTTCCGCTTCGTTCGACTTTTCGTTTGGCGTTTCGTCGTCGGTCGGAGCGACGACGCGCGCCGGAGATTCGCCCCGCCAAAACGCCCGATAAAGCGTTTCGAGGTCGAGCGACGTCGCGAAAAAAGAGTCGAAAACGACCGATTCCGCCGCCAACGCGTCGAAAGCGGGCGTCTCGACCCAAGCGTTCCCGTAAGCGCCGAGAAAGTCGGCGTTCAAACGGTCGACGGCGAGACAAAGGATATTTTTGCCGGAAATATGCGGAGGGCGGTTGAAATTGTTCATATCGCGTCGATATTTGGAAATGTCGCGGCAAGCCGTCGGCGTTGCGGCGGAGGGTTGTCGTTTGTTGAACGCGGCGTTAAATTGCGGAAATTGCGCGGGAAAGGAAGGATTCGGAAGGATTCGGCGAGCGAAACGACCGCGAATCGTCGAGCTTTTTTAGTCGCGAAACTCGCTCGACGTTGGAAAACGCGTCGATTCGGCGAACGTTTCGGCGAAACGCGGGTCGGTCGCGAGGTCGAGCGTCGCGACGCGGTCGAGCGTTTCCGTTACTTTAGCCCAAGAGAGCCGGTTCGTCAAGACGTCGACCGCGCCGAAAAGGGAAGAATTGCCGCAATCGACGATTCGAGCGTTCGGAATTTCCGGCGGAAGGAGTCCGACGCGCCGAGCGTTCGTTCGATTCAGCGCGCCGCCGAACCCGCCGGCCAAATAAACGGCGTCGAGTTCCGCGACCGACGTTTCCGCCGCTTCGCAAAGGAGACGCAAACCGGCCCGAATCGCGCCGATCGCGAGTTGAAGGCGGCGAACGTCGCGCTGCGTCAAGCGGACGGCGAGAATGTCGACGGCGTTTCGCGGGGATTGGGCGGTTTCGGCAAACGGCGGCGTTTGCGGCGCGTTAACGTCGGCGCTTGGGGCGATTTGGGCGATTTCGAACGTTCGTTCGCCGTCGAGCGTTTCGAGTCGAGCGCGGAAGTCGGACGGGAGCGCGGCGAGTTCCGGAGCGTCGGCGGTTCGCAGTCGACCGTTCGGCGCGACGACGTTCGTCGTCAACGCTCCGGCCAACGCGTCGACGAGTCCGGAACCGCAAACGCTTTGAGCCGGAAAACGGTCGCCGACCGTTCGCGGACGCCAACGCGCGCCGTCGGCGGAAAAATCGACGGCGCGAATCGCTCCGGGAACGGCGAGCGAACCGCAAGCGATTTCGGCGCCTTCGAACGCGGGCCCGGCGGCGGTCGACGTCGCGAAAAAACGACCGTCGCGAGCTAAAATCGCTTCGCCGTTCGTTCCGACGTCGAGAAAAAGAGCCGTTCGACCGGGCGCGCCGAAAGAGTCGAACGTTCGCAAGCGCTCGAAACCGGCGAGAACGTCCCCGCCGACGAACGCCGAAAAAGTCGGAAAAACGCGAACGCGAGCGGTCGGCGCGAAGTCGACGCTCCAATCGCCGAACGTCGACGCGGCGACTTCCGGAAAGGTTCGGTCGGCGATAAAGAAGGGCGCCGCGCCCAACGGGGAAACGTCGCGACCGCAAAAAAGGAACGATTCGGTCGCGTTCCCGGCGACGACGATTTCTCGGATTTTAACGGTCGAAACGCCGATTTGCGCCGCCGACTCCGCCGCGAGCGCGCCGAGTTCGCGAACGACCGCCGAACGCAACGCCGCCGCGACCGCCGGAGAACCGACCGCCGCGCCGATTCGGGAAAGAACGTCGCGTCCCCAAGCGATTTGCGGATTGCGCCGCGTCGAAACGACGAGCGATCGGCCCGACGCCAACGAAACGAGCGCGCAAACGAGCGTCGTCGTCCCCAAGTCGACCGCGAATCCGAAATCGCCGCCGCGCTCTTCCGCCGTCGGTTGAAGCGTCGTCTCCGGGAGCGGAGACGCGAGCCGTTCGGCGCGTTTTTCTTCGAGCGTCGGGAGAGCGGAAACGTCGACGAGCAAGTCGTCGCGGTCGACGAGCGTTCGGCAAGCGAGGCGCGGCTGGAACGAGGAAGCGTCGGAAAGGAAAGCGACCGGAACGGCGCAACGACCGCAGACGCCGCGTCCGCCGCAGTCGAAGTCGAGCGCAAATCCGGCGGCGCGCAACGCGTCGGCGAGCGTCGAACCGTCGGGAACGCGACGTTCCCAACGACGGGCGGAACGGTCGGTAAAGTAAAGAGAACGGGGGACGGCGGAAGGAAGCGAAGTCGGCATTGGGGCGTTAAGAGGAAAATAAAAAACGCCGTCGAAATCGCGTTTCGACGGCGCAAAAACGGAACTTCGGAGAACGCGCCGGAGCGGAGAACTAACGGCGCGCTCGCGAAACCGGAATCGAATTAGAAGCCGAAACCGTCGGCGTCGCCCTTGTCGGGCTCGGCGTCGAAACCGGGAACGTCTTCAAAACCGACCGCGTCGTCGGCGACCGACGGGAAGCTCTCTTCTTCGTCGACAAAAACGTCGGTCGCGGCGCCGGAAGCGGGGAACGTTTCGTCGGCGAATTGCGAGAAGGTCGCGTTTTCGTCGTTCGCAGCGTCTTTCGCGGCGAGGTCGCCGACCGGTTCGAAGGAACGAACGTTTTCGCCGCTCGGCGCGTCGTCGAGGAGCGGGAAGAAGGAGGAATCTTCAAAGTCGAAGCCTTCGTCCGCCAAACGTTGCGCCGCGTCTTGACGGTAATTCCAGTGCGCCGCTTGGTATTTGCGGAAACCGGTTCCCGCCGGAATCAAACGACCGAGCGTAACGTTTTCTTTCAAACCGACGAGCTTGTCGACTTTGTAAGCCAACGCGGCTTCGACCAAAACCTTCGTCGTTTCTTGGAAGGAGGCCGCCGACAGGAAGCTGGAGCTTTGAACCGCCGCCTTCGTAATCCCGAGGAGCTGCGTCGACGCGATCGCCAAACGCGGCTTTTTCCCGACCGCCGGACGTCCGCCGGCCATTTCGGTTTCGGCGTTCTTCGCGTCGAAAACTTCGCGGGAAACGATTTCGCCGACTTCAAAGTCGACGACGTCGCCGGCGGATTCAATCTTAACGCAAGCGTCGAGTTCGCGGTTTTGGCGAAGGAATTCGAACTTGTCGACGACGTCGCCGGCCAAGAGCGGAGTGTCGCCGCCGTCTTCGATTTTCACTTTGCGCAACATTTGCGACACGATGACTTCGATGTGTTTGTCGTTGATGCCGACCTTTTGGCTGCGGTACAGCGTTTGGACTTCCTGAACGAGGTAGTCTTGCACCGCTTCTTCGCCGGAAATGCGCAAAATGTCGTGCGGAACGAGCAAACCGTCGGTCAACGGTTGACCCGCGCGGACTTCGTCGCCGGTGAAGACGCGAATGCGTTTGCCTTGCGGGACTTCGTGCATACGCTCGATCGGTTCGCCGCCGAGTTCCGACGCGCTGCGAACGACGACGACTTTCTTCCCGTGGCGACGTTGTTCCAAAATTTCGACCGTGCCGGAGATTTCGGCGATAACGGCCGGATCCTTCGGCTTGCGCGCTTCGAAAATTTCGGTAACGCGCGGAAGACCGGAGGTAATGTCTTGCGTTCCGCTCGCGTTTTGCGGCATCTTCGCGAGAATCGTACCGCGTTCGACGACTTGGCCGTCTTGAACTTCGATCTGCGTTTTACTCGGGAGGTGGTAACCTTCGAGGACTTTGCCGCCGTCGAACGAACGAACGTCGATGTGCGGATGGCGGTCGCCTTTGAGGTCGACGACGGACAAACGCGATTGACCGGTCGCCGGGTCGTAAATCGATTGAACCGTGTCGCCGTCGACGATGTTGCCGAATTGAACGACGCCGGACGATTTCGCGATAAGGAGCTTGCTGTGCGGGTCGATCGAGGCGAGCGTTTGCCCGGCTTCGACGTATTGCCCTTCTTCGACGGCGAGGATCGCGCCTTCCGGAACCGGATAGGTTTCGCGAGATTGGCCGCGCTTGTTGCAAATGTCGATACCGCCGTCGGCCTTGCTGCTCAAAACGAGTTTGCCGCCGAGAGACGGGTTGTCGACGATTTCCATTTTCGTGAAACGGATGTAACCGGCGTACTTCGTTTTAATTTCGCTTTCTTCGGCGCTGTGGGCCGCCGCGCCGCCGATGTGGAACGTTCGCATCGTGAGCTGCGTGCCCGGTTCGCCGATCGATTGCGCGGCGATAATCCCGACGGCCATCCCTTCTTCGACGAGCTTCGAGGTCGACAAGTCCATCCCGTAGCAGAGGGAGCAGACGCCAAGTTCCGCTTCGCACGTCATCGGACTGCGGACTTGAATTTTTTCAATCCCGAGTTCTTCGATCTTGCGCGCGATTTCGACCGTGATCAGTTCGTTTTCGCGAACGATAACTTCGTCCGTAACCGGGTTCGAAATATTGACGCGGGAAACGCGACCCAAAATCGACTCGGAAAGCGGAATCTTTTTGTCGCCTTCGTCGACGACGCCCTTGATAACGCCCTGCGTCGTGCCGCAGTCGCGCATCGTGATAACGCAGTTTTGCGCGACGTCGGCGAGTTTACGGGTGAGGTACCCGGAGTCCGCCGTTTTCAGCGCGGTGTCGGACAAACCCTTGCGCGCGCCGTGCGTCGAGCTGAAATATTCGAGAACGTTCAAACCTTCGAGGAAGTTCGCCTTAACCGGCGTTTCGATGATTTTACCGTTCGGTTTCGCCATCAAACCGCGAATCCCGGCGAGCTGACGAATTTGTTCTTCGCCGCCGCGCGCGCCGGAGTGCGCCATCAAATAAACCGGGTTAACGTAACCGAAACCGCGACGTTTAACGTCGCCCGCCGCGACCGCTTCTTCCTCGGTTTTGTGGACGTCGTTTTTGAACGCTTCCATCATCTTCGCGGTAACTTCGGTTCGGACTTGCGACCAAACGTCGAGGATTTTGTTGTAGCGTTCGTCGTCCGAAAGCTGACCGTAGTCGTATTGCTCTTGGATTTTTTGAACTTCTTTGTCGCCGTCTTCGAGGATTTGCTTCTTCGCCGCCGGAGTGATCAGGTCGTCCGCCGCGAAGGAAAGACCGCTCTTCGTGCTTTCCTCGAAGCCGAGGCGCATCATCTTGTCGAGGAGGTCGATCGTGGCGCGTCGGCCTTGCAGTTCGTGGCAGTCGCTAATGACGGTCGCGAGTTGTTTCGATTGCGCCGGCACGTTGTAGTACGGCATCCCTTCGTCCAAAATTTGGTTGAAGATAATGCGGCCCGGCGTCGTTTCGAAGAGCTTGCCTTCGCGAATCGACGGATCGGTTTTGAGGAAGCGCCCCTTCGGCATACGGACGCGGATTTTGGCGTGCAGCGCGACTTTGCCGAGCGAGTACGCCAAGAGGCACTCGTCGATCGACGCGAACGTCATTCCTTCGCCCTTCATTCCGGGTTGCTCGATCGTCAAGTAGTAGCAACCCATAACGATGTCTTGCGACGGGCTGATAATCGGGCGACCGTTGGCCGGGCTGAAGATGTTGTTCGTCGACAGCATCAGGGTGTGCGCTTCGACTTGCGCTTCGAGGGAGAGCGGGAGGTGAACCGCCATTTGGTCGCCGTCGAAGTCCGCGTTGAAGCCTTTGCAGACGAGCGGGTGCAGCTTGATGGCGTTTCCTTCGATGAGCATCGGCTCGAAGGCTTGGATACCCATACGGTGAAGCGTCGGCGCGCGGTTGAGCAAAACCGGGTGGTTTTGGATGACTTCTTCCAAAATATCCCAAACCTCGACGTCTTGGCGCTCGAGCATTTTCTTCGCGCTCTTGATCGTGTCGGCGTGGCGTTGTTCGCGCAGGCGGCGAATAATGAACGGTTGGTACAGTTCCAGCGCGATTTTCTTCGGAAGACCGCATTGGTGCAGGCGCATATGCGGGCCGACGACGATAACGCTACGAGCGGAGTAGTCGACGCGTTTGCCGAGGAGGTTTTCGCGGAAACGCCCTTGTTTACCCTTGATCATATCGGTCAAGGATTTGAGCGGACGGTTGCTCGAACCGAGAACCGGGCGTTTGCAACGCATATTGTCGAAGAGCGCGTCGACCGATTGTTGCAACATACGCTTTTCGTTGCGGATAATGACTTCCGGCGCGTTCAGGTCGACCAACTTCTTCAAGCGGTTGTTGCGGTTGATGATGCGGCGATAGAGGTCGTTCAGGTCGCTCGTCGCGAACGTCCCGGATTCGAGGAGAACCAACGGGCGCAAGTCCGGCGGAATGACCGGAATGACGTCGAGAACCATCCAAGCCGGATTGTTTTCGTGTTGGCAGTTGCGGAGGGACTCGACCAACTTCAAACGGTTGATCAGTTCCTTTTTGCGTTGCTTCGAGTTCGTTTTCGACAATTCGGCGCGCAACGACTTCGACAGCTCGACGACGTCGAGTTGTTTCAGAAGTTTGCGAATCGCCTCGGCGCCCATTTCCGCTTGGAACGCGTCGCCGTAGTCTTCGCGAGCGGCGCGGTATTCTTCTTCGTTCAAGAGTTGACCGACCTTGAGCGGCGTGTCGCCCGAGTCGACGACGACGTAGTCTTGGAAATAAACGACTTTTTCCAAGCTCGACGCCTTCATCGAGAGCAACGTCGCCAAACGGCTCGACGACGCTTTGAAGAACCAAATATGGACGACCGGCGCGGCCAGTTCAATGTGCCCCATACGCTTGCGACGGACGCGGCTATGCGTAATTTTAACGCCGCAACGGTCGCAAGTCATCCCCTTATATTTCATACCGCGATATTTACCGCAGTTGCATTCCCAGTCTTTTTCCGGGCCGAAAATCTTTTCGCAGAACAAACCGTCGCGTTCCGGACGGTAGGTGCGGTAATTGATCGTTTCGGGTTTTTTAACTTCGCCCTTCGAATCTTCGCGAATTTTTTTCGGATCCGCGAGGCTGATTTTGACGGCGTAGAAGTTGTTAATTCGATCGTAAGTTTCGCCGTTGGCGTTCATCGCAATCTTTCCGTTTCGAATTAGTGGAGATTGTTTTGGTATTCGATATTATTTCCGACGCGCTATCGGCTCGACAAACCGGGGTTTGGAGCGCGGGAACGTCGGCGAATTGATTTCGTTCCGTGTCAAGTTCGAACGTTCGTCGAAGCGTCGCGTCGTCGTGAGACTTCGCGACGTTTCGACAATTCGCGGGACGTTCGCGTCAGAAGTCTTGGTTGTCGTCGGCAAAGACGACGCCCAAGCCTTTGTCTTGGTCTTGGGTCGGCACCAAGTCCATATCGAGCGCGAGGCCCTTAATTTCGTTGATCAAAACGTCGAAGCTGGCCGGGGTTCCGGCTTCGAGCGTGTTTTCGCCCTTAACCATCGCTTCGTAAATTTTCGTACGTCCTTCGACGTCGTCGCTCTTGACCGTGAGGAGTTCTTGGAGCGTGTAGGCGGCGCCGTAGGCTTCGAGCGCCCAAACTTCCATTTCCCCGAAGCGTTGACCGCCGGAACGCGCTTTACCGCCGAGCGGTTGTTGCGTAATAAGCGAGTAAGGCCCGGTGCTGCGCGCGTGAACTTTGTCGTCGACCAAGTGGTGCAGTTTCAACATATAAATGTAACCGACCGTCGTTTCTTGACCGAACGGCTCGCCGGTGCGACCGTCGAAGAGACGGACTTTCCCGTGGCGCGGGAGTCCGGCTTTTTCGAGTTCGTCGTTGACGATTTCTTCCGTCGCGCCGTCGAAAACCGGCGTAACGGCGCGGTAACCGAGCTTCGACGCGGCCCAACCGAGGTGCGTTTCCAAAATTTGCCCGACGTTCATACGAGACGGAACGCCCAGCGGGTTCAACATAATTTGGATCGGCGTCCCGTCGGCGAGGAACGGCATGTCTTCCTTCGGAAGGATTTTGGCGATAACCCCTTTGTTACCGTGGCGACCGGCCATTTTGTCGCCGACCGAAATAACGCGTTTCGTGGCGATGTAAACCTTGACCATTTGGAGGACGCCGCGTTTGAGTTGGTCGCCGGCGCGCAACGCGTTCAGGTTGCGGTCGCGTTCGTCGATCGCTTCTTCGACGCGGTGTTTGAAGTCGTTGTAAACGGCGCGGCATTCGGCGCAAACCGGGTCGTTGACGTCGACGCCGTTCTTCGCGCACATACGAAGGAACGAATACGTTTTCGCTTTGTCGGCGATATAAGCCGGGTCTTTTTCTTGAACGAGCGGTTCGCCGTTTTCGGCGACGATGGTGCGGTCGAGCAAAATCTCCATTTTGGTGATCATCGAACCGAAAACGTCGGCGATTTTTTTGTTTCCTTCGGCGGCGAGGCGTTTTTCCTCGGCGTCGAATTGTCGACGTTCCTCTTCGTTCAGCGACGCGCGGTTGCGGAAGTGGTAGGCGCCGATAACGATCCCTTCGACGCCGGCCGGCACTTCGAGCGATTCGTTCTTGACGTCTTCGCCGGCGCGACCGAAAATCGCGTGCAGGAGTTTTTCTTCCGGCGAAAGCTCCGTTTTGCTCTTCGGCGAAATTTTCCCGACGAGAATGTCGCCGCGGCGGACGTAGGTGCCGACGCGCACGATTCCGTTTTCGTCGAGGTCGCGGAGCGCTTTATCGCCGACGTTCGGAATGTCGCGGGTGAATTCTTCGCGTCCGAGTTTAGTGTCGCGGATTTCGGCGTCGTATTCTTCGATGTGGATCGAGGTATAAACGTCGTTTTGAACGAGTTCTTCGCTCAAAATGATCGCGTCTTCGTAGTTGAAGCCGTCCCAAACCATAAAGGCGACGAGGACGTTTCGACCGAGCGCGAGGACGCCGTGGTCGGTGCAAGCGCCGTCGGCGATGACGTCGCCCGCTTGAACCTCTTGTCCGAGTTGAACGATCGGGTGTTGGTTTTCGCAGGTGCGTTCGTTCAAGCCGGCGAACTTGCGCAACATATAAACGTCGTCGTTGTCGATGACGATTTTAAGCGCGTCGACGTAGGTAACTTTCCCGCTTTTGCGAGCGCGAACGAGCAAGCTCGAGTTAAGCGCGGCGGCTTCTTCGAGCCCGGTGCCGACGATCGGCGCTTCCGAAACGAGAAGCGGAACCGCTTGGCGTTGCATGTTCGAACCCATCAAGGCGCGGTTGGCGTCGTCGTGTTCGAGGAACGGAATCAAACCGGCGGAAACGCCGATCATTTGGTTCGGCGAAACGTCGATATAGTCGACCATTTCCGGAACGATTTGTTCGTAGTCGCCGCCGTGTCGAGCGATGACGAGGCCGGTGATCGGGTCGGGAACGAGGCGCCCGAACGGATGTTCGGCGGAACGTTCGATTTTCGTGTCGGCCGGGACGAGGCGTTTTTCGTGTTCTTCATAAGCGCGGAGCCAGTCGACTTGGTCGGTAACGATCCCGTCGACGACGCGGCGATACGGCGAAATGAGGAAACCGAATTCGTCGACGCCCGCGTAAAGCGAGAGAGACGAAATCAAACCGATGTTGGTGCCTTCCGGCGTTTCGATCGGGCAAATACGACCGTAGTGCGAGGAGTGAACGTCGCGAACTTCGAAACCGGCGCGTTTGCGGTTCAAACCGCCCGGGCCGAGCGCGGAAAGGCGGCGTTCGTGCGTCAACATCGACAGCGGGTTCGTTTGGTCGACGACTTGCGACAATTCGCCGCGACCGAAGAAGTAGTCGATCGCCGACGAAATGTTTTTCGGGTTGATGATAGCGCGCGGCGACGCTTCTTCGCGGAAACGGTCTTGCGCGGTGCGACGAAGTTTCAAGAAACCTTTGCGGATTTCTTCGCAGGCGAGTTCGTCGATCGTGCGCAGACGGCGGTTCCCCAAGTGGTCGATGTCGTCCGCTTCGGCTTCGGGGTCGCCGCCCCAAAGTTTGTTGAGGTATTTGACCGCTTCGACGAGGTCTTCGGCGCGCAACACCGTTTCGTCGAGGTCGACGTTCATTCCGAGTTTGCGGTTCATTCGGAAACGACCGACGCGTCCCAATCGGTAGCGAGACGGGTCGAAGAACTTATCGCGAACGAGATCGCGCGCTTTGTCCAGCAACGCCGGGTTGCCCGGACGCAGACGCTTGAAGATCGTCAAGAGCGCGTTTTCGTGCGAGTTCGTTTTGTCTTCCTCGAGCGAGTTGAGGAGGAGCTTGTTGCGTTGGTCGTCCATCGCTTCGATTTGAGTCAAACCGGACGCGCAGATTTCCTCCGCTTTGCTCTTCGTGATTTGTTGGCCCGATTCGACGATGATTTCGTCCGGGTGCGCGGAGTCGGCGGGGTATTTAATATCGCCGACCGCGATTTTCCCTTCGATTTCGGAGACCGATTCGCCGCCGACCACGTCGATTTTATAGGTGTTGTAAAACGCGCGGATAACGTCGACGTCGGAACCGTATTTTTCGTCCATCGCTCGCAGGAGCGTCATCACCGGAAGTTTGCTGCTTTGGTCGATGCGGACGGTAACCGTTTCTTTGCGGGAAATGTGGAATTCGATCCAGCTTCCGCGTTCCGGAATAATACGGCAGCTGAAACTCTTGCGGTCGAGTTCCGTTTCGGTGAGGAAGTCGACGCCCGGGCTGCGGTGCAACTGGCTGACGACGACGCGTTCGGCGCCGTTGATGATGAATTCGCCGCCGCCGAGCATAATCGGAAGTTCGCCGAGATAGACGTCGTCTTCAACCGTGTCTTTTTCGCCGACGAGACGAAGACGAACGCGCAACGGACGACCGTAAGTCAAGCGCAAACGGCGGCACTCGTCCGGCGTGTAGTGCGGTTTTTCGAGTTCGTAATGAACGTATTCCAAACGCGCCGTTTTTTCGTAGTTTTCGATCGGGAAGGCTTCGCGAAAAACGCTTTCCAACCCTTGGTCTTTACGTTCGGACGGCGGAACGTCCGCTTGAAGGAAGTTCGCGTAGCTGCGAGTTTGCAGAACCGTCAACTCCGGAATCGGATAGGTCGTGCTGTGATTGCCGAACTGCCGTCGTTCTTTAAACTGTAACTTCCGTTTTGATGTAACCGCCATAAGAGTGTTGACCTCCCGGTTGGATAGAGAATGGTTGCGATTCTATCGCCTAAGATACGCCGAACTACTAGTATATCAGCAAGGAGCGAGACGGCAAGCCCCCCTCTTTGCCTTTTTTACCTAAAAATACAGCGTTTTTCGAAAAAAAAGCCGTTTTTTACCGAACAAAACGACGATAATCGCTTGACAAACAAATTTTCAGTTTTTTGTTAAAATTTTTAACACGGCAAAAAAAGTTAAAATTTTCTACAAAATTTCCAATATTCAAGCCGTTAAAACCAGGATAAACGATATAGTTTGCCGTGTTTTTGTTCTGAAAATAGTTTTTGTTTGAAAACAGGTTTCCGCTTTTTTCGCGATATAGTTCGGGTTAAGGGAACGGAACTTTGCAAATCGGTCGACTAAACCGCCCGACATATGACGCCAAAATGCAAAAAAGGCGATATTGACGTTCTTAGGGAAAATTTCTATTTAAAAAACAGGGAAAGAACGCGGACTAATGGGATTTAAGAAAGTCGGATAAGCGTTCGTTACGCGGAAGGGAATAAAAAAGGCCTCGAACTGAAATCCGAGGCCTCGTCAATTATAGCGCTAAGCTAAAAATCGAACTATTTGAGCGAAACTTTGGCGCCTGCGTCTTCGAGTTCTTTCTTGAGCTTTTCGGCTTCGTCTTTCGAGAGACCGGTTTTGATCGCTTTCGGAGCGGATTCGACCATCGATTTCGCGTCGCCGAGGGAAGCGCCGGTGGCGGTGCGGACGACTTTGATGACGTTG
>JAFSFF010000143.1 GCA_017435375.1 Thermoguttaceae bacterium | reverse complement strand
GCCATATTCGGGTCGGTTCCGACTTCGAAAAAGACGTTCAGGGAGTACGTTCCGTCGGCGCCGCACGTCGACGACATATAAATGGAGCCGCCGACGCCGTTGACCTCCCGTTCGATCGGAATCGCGATCGACTCCGCGACCGTTTCCGCGTCGGCGTCGGGAAAACTCGCCCGAACGTTGACGACCGGCGGCGTTACGTCCGGAAACTGCGCGACCGGAAGCCGAACGAACGCGATCGCTCCGAGCGCGAAAATCGTCAGCGAAACGACCGTCGCAAAGATCGGTCGGTCGATAAAAAACCAAGACAACCTCGCCGCTTTGCCCTCCGCGCCCTTTCTCTATTCTTCTTAATTCGCATTAATTATTAAAAGTCGGTAAAATTCGAGCCGCTATTTTCGTCGCGACCCGTTTGTTCGGCGTCGTTTCGCCATTTTTTCGAGCCGCGTCTTCGACAAAATAGCTTTTTTTGTCAAAAAAGGGGCCGAATCGCGAAAAAAAACGCCCTCAAGAGGAAAATTGGGGTATTACAAAACGGACAAATAGTATATAATGAGGACGATTCCTTATCTTGGAGCCGACGCGCGGAAGTAAGAACGACCCGGTCGCCTCCGACGCTCGGCCCCGACGTCGACGCGTTTCGCCCCGCTTGCGGCGCCAGGCGGCTCGTCGTTTCGTCCGACGCCGCGTTCCAAATCGTTCGTTTGCTCGATCAAACCTTCGAACCCGACCGATTTGCGACCCCGCGTCCCCCGTCCGAGCCGCGACGATAAAAGAGCAAAAATCAACCGACCTTTGGAGGCGTTAAATGGCCAATTATTTTAGCGACAACCAAGACATTAAATTTCTTCTCGACTATTTCGACCTGAAAGAAATTGCGGCGATTCAAGAGCGCGAAACGCCGAACGGCGACGCCGACTACGCTCCGCGCGACCTCGACGACGCCGTCGACAACTACCGCCGCGTCTTGGAGATCGTCGGCGAAATTTCCGCCGAAACGCTCGCGAAAAACGCCGAAAAAGTCGACGAAGAGGGGAACACGCTCAACGAAAACCAAACGGTTACCCTTCACCCGCTCGTCCAAGAAAACCTCGACAAGATGAGCCGCGCCGACCTGCAAGGCTTCACCCTGCCGCGCAAATACGGCGGAATCAACTGCCCGACGCTGATTTACACGATGGCGACCGAAATCGTCGCGCGCGGCGACTGCTCCTTTATGAATATGTTCGGGCTCCAAGGGATCGCCGACACCATTTACGCCTTCGCGTCGGACGAAATTAAGGACGAATACCTCCCGAAATTCGCGTCCGGCGAAGTTACCGGCGCGATGGTTTTGACCGAGCCGGACGCCGGTTCCGACCTCCAAGCCGTCCGCCTCCGCGCCGAGCAAGACGAAAACGGGAACTGGTTCCTCAACGGCGTTAAACGCTTCATTACCAACGGTTGCGGCGAAGTTCTTCTCGTCTTGGCGCGGAGCGAAGCGCAAATCGCCGACGGTCGCGGTTTGAGCCTCTTCATCGCCGACCGCGGCCCGACGGTGAAAGTTCGCCACCTCGAACACAAGCTCGGGATTCACGGCTCGCCGACCTGCGAACTCGTTTTCAACAACACCCCTTGCCGTCTGATCGGCGAACGCCAACGCGGCCTCATCACTTACGTTCTGGCGTTGATGAACGGCGCCCGCCTCGGCATCGCGGCGCAATCGCTCGGCGTCGCGGAAGCGGCGGCCCGCTTGGCTCGCGACTACGCCAACTCCCGCGAACAATTCGGCGCGCCGATCGAACAACTCGCTCCGGTCGCCGAAATGGTTCTCGATTCTCGCGTTAAGATCGAAGCGGCGCGCGCCCTCGCCTACGAAACGGCCCGCGTTTGCGACTTCGAAAACAACACGAACCGCCTCCTCGAACGCAACGCCGACGCCCTGACCGCCGAAGAAAAGAAATCCTTCAAGCAAAAGGCCCGCGCCTACAAGAAGTTGAACGCGATGCTCACCCCGATGAGCAAGTATTACTGCAGCGAGACGTCGATTTCCGTCGCGACCGACGCGATTCAAGTCCTCGGCGGAAGCGGCTATATGAAGGACTACGCGGCGGAACGCTACCTCCGCGACGCCCGCATCACGACGATTTACGAAGGCACGTCGCAACTGCAAGTCGTCGCGGCGATTCGCGGCTTAACCTCCGGCGTTTTCCAAGGTTACGTCGCCGAATTTGAAGCGAAAGACCTCGGCGACGAAGCGCTCGAAGCGTTGAAAGAAAAGCTGATCGCCGTTCGCGCGGAACTCGACGACGCCATCGCTTACGCCCGCGGCCTCGGCGCCTCCTACGTCGACCTCCGCGCCCGCAAGCTCGTCGACGCCGGAATCGCGATCCTCGTCGGCCATTACCTCTTGTCGCAAGCGACGAAATGCGACCGCAAGAAGAAGGTCGTCGATTACTTTGTCGCGAAAGAACTTCCGCTGATTCGCGCCGCGATCGCGACGGTTCAAAACGGTTCGACGCGGGTTTTGGACGACTACCTCGAGTTCGTCGGCCCGGTTTCCGCCGACGCTTGATTCCGAAGTTCGCGCTAAACCTTAGGAGCGTTCGACCATTTTAACTCGTTCGTTCCCAAGACGTTAAATTGCGCCGCGTTTTTAGCTAAAAAGGACTCGAACGCCGTTTCGAGTCCTTTTTTCGTCCCGCGCGACGCCGTTTTTCCGCCTTCCGCTCTCGCCCGGCCTTCCTTCTCCTTTTTCCCTTTCCCCGCTTTTTAGTTTTCCGGAGTTTCCCTAATGCAAGACGAATGCTTGATTTGCGGCGCGCCGTTAGAATACTTGCTCGAAGACGTCGAGATGAAATGCGCGATTTGCGGCGCGGTCGAGCGTTCGAAAACTCGTTGCGTCGCCGGCTGTTACGTTTGCGACGCTTGCCATTCGTCCGGCGTCGACGCGATTTTCGGCGTCTGCTTGGCGGAGAAATCGGCGAATCCGCTCGCGATTTTCCGGCGGCTGACGGCGCTTCCGTTCTGCAACCTGCACGGCCCGGAACACCATATTATCGTCGCGGCGTCCCTTTTGACGGCTTACCGCAACGCGGGCGGCCGTCTCGACTTACGTCCGGCGCTCGTCGAAGCGCGCAACCGCGGCGGACGCGTCCCGGGCGGCGTTTGCGGTTTTTGGGGCGCTTGCGGAGCGGGCGTTTCGGTCGGCATTTTCGTTTCGATCGCGACCGGTTCGACGCCGCTCGCCGGTCGCGAATTCGGGCTCGCCAACCTCGCGACGTCGAAGGCTTTAGGCGAAATCGGCGCGGTCGGCGGCCCCCGGTGTTGCAAGCGCGACTCTTATTTGGCGATCCTCGCGGCGGTCGAGTTTTCCCGCGAAAACCTCGGCGTCGCTATGCAAATCGCCGATTCGCTCCCGGTCGTTTGCGCCCATTCGACGCGAAACAACCAATG
>JAFSFF010000142.1 GCA_017435375.1 Thermoguttaceae bacterium | reverse complement strand
GCCGATGAATATTCTCGGCGACGTCTTCTTCAAAGAGCCGAAAGTCGTGTTGGTGCGCGATATGGGAACGACCGAAGCGTGGAAACTTTGCTGCGACGAAGTCAAAAACGACCGCCTCATTATCTCGACGCAACGAGCGAAAGACGCCGTCGGCGCGCTGATTGCGCTCCTGCAAAGCGGCGTCGACAAAAAGGCGCTCGCCGACGCGATGACGGCGGTGATCGCGCAAAAACTCGTCCGTCGGCTCTGCGAAGAGTGTCGCGAAGAGATTCGACCGAATCCGCAAATCTTGAAGAATCTCGCTCTCGACCCGAAAACCGAAAAGCTCTGGCGCAAACGCGTTCGACCGCAGGTCGAACCGGGCCAACGCGACTACTACGTTCCGTGCGAAGTTTGTCGCGACGTCGGGTATCAAGGGCGCGTCGCGATTTTCGACCTCTTGGAAATCAACGACGAAATGCGGCAAATTATCGCCGCCGACGCCGACTTGGCCGCGAAAGACAAAGCGCTTCGCGCCGCGGCGATTAAGAGCGGGCAACGCGGATTTTTGGTCGACGGCGCTCGACTCGTCCGCGACGGCGTTACGTCGTTCGAAGAGTTGGTTCGCGTCCTGAAATAACCGCGACGCGACGGTTGAACGAGCGTTCCCGCTTGGAAACGAGCGGGGCGTCGCGTTCCCTTTAGCGTCGGCAACTATCGGCAAAAATCGAGTATAAGGCGATAAAATATTATGATGGGGCTTCCTATTAGTTTTGTGGTCGCGGCGTTCGTGATGGGGATCGCGGGCTTTGCGTTTTGGCATAAAATGAAGATTTGGAGCGTGGCGATTCAAGGCTTCAATCTTATGTTCGCGACGCTCTTCGCGATCGGTTTGTTCGAGTTGGTCGCGAATCAGCTCGACAACGCGATGTCGTTTATGGCGTACTATAACGACATGCTGTCGTTTATGGTCGTTTTCCTGTTGGTTCTCGCGATTTTGATGTTCGTTACGAGTATGATTACGAAGTCCGACCTTTGGTTTTCGAAAAAGGCGGACGGAATCGCGAAGTGGATCGCGCTTTTCATTATTTTCGGCAGTTTCTGCGGCACCGGCGTTTTCGTTTTCTTCCAAACGATGCCGGAAAAACCGCGTCAAACGTCGGCGCCCTTTACGATGGCCGTCGTCGACTTTATGTCGAAAGGCTCCTTGAAACCGTTGATCGGTTCGTCGACGTTCGACTCGAAAGCGTTTGTCGCCAATCAGTTGAAACGTAACAAAGAAGTCTTCGATCAAGTTTACGACGACGGTTCCGAAGAAGGCGGAACGTGGAAATACGGCGGCGAGTGATCGTCGACTCGGCGGCGCGTCGCTCAATCGCGATCGCTGGAAAACCTGTAAAATCGGCGCTTGCGGAGCGCGGGCGCCGTCTTTTCTTTTTTAACGCAAAGGAGCCGTCGCGATGGCCGAAAAATTGAAGCCTTTGGAAAAAACGTCTTCCTCTTTGTTCGACGCGTTGAGCGCCGACGCGAGCGTCGCGAACGCGTCGAACGCGGCGGACGAACTGGTTTCGAAGCGGGCGTCCGTTTTGGCGATCGTTTCGGCGTTATTGGGCGCGCTTTCGTTTTTGTCGCTCTTGAATTTGGGCTTTTTGTTCTTTTCGGCGTTCGGCGCGGCGGCGATTTTCGCCTTGGCGGCGATCGCGAAATCGGGCGGCGAGCTGGTCGGGCGTTCTTGGGCGCTCGGCGGTTTGGCGTTGGCGTTGGCGGGCGCGATTTCCGGCCCGCTTTGCGTCGCGACGTACCGCGCCGACTTCGACGCGCAAGCGGAGCAATTTTGCAAAATTTGGTTCGAGGCGGCGAAAAAAGGCGACGTCTTGACGTTGCGGCAACTGACGCGTTCGCATTGGGATCGCCCGCCGATTATCGACGAAAACGACGCGATCAAATATTGGGCGACGTCGACGCAGGACGAGGACGGACACCGCGAACTGCACTCGTTCTTGGCGAACCCGACGATTCTGACCTTGGCCGCGCTCGGCGACCGCGTTAAGCCGACTTTTTACGCGACCGAATCGCAAACGATCAATTCGAGAGCCGAAGTCGCGACGAGGGTTTACGCCGTAACGGTCGCGCCCGAAAAAGAGGGCGAGGCGAAGCAAACCTTCTTCTTGAAACTGACGGTCGAGCGGCGATTGCGCAAAACGGCGCGCGGCGAAAAGTCGATCGGTTGGAACGTCCATCCCGGCGACTGGCGCCCGGTCGAACTCGACGAAAACGGTCGTCCGATTCTTAAAGTCGTCGAATGACGCGGAGCGGTGCGACGCCTTTTAATTTTCGCGACGTTCTCGACGACGGCGGACTGATCGCGCGGCGACGCGGCGATTACGAACGCCGCGTCGAGCAGCTTGAAATGGCGGCGGAGGTCGACGCCGCGTTGCGCGAAGGCCGGCATTTAACGGTCGAGGCCGGCACCGGCGTCGGCAAAAGTTTCGCGTATCTCGTTCCGGCGATTCTTTTCGCCGTCGAAGACCAAGTTCGCGACTACCGTCCGGACGAAGCGTTTCCTTGGGGGCCCGACGAAACGCCGTCGGGGAAAAACGCGCCCCAAAACGCTCCGAAAAAAACGGACGGCGCGCCGTCGGAAAATCTCGCGTTGCAAGCGTTAAGCGACCGAATCGAAGCGGCGAAAGCGGCGGCGTCGGAAGTGTTGCGTCCGCAAAGGACGGGGCAAAGCGGCGACGGGGAAACGCCGCGACCGAAAAGCGCGTTCGGCGTTCTCGAAGACGGCGCCGAGTCGACCGCCGAGACGCGCCGCGTCGTCGTTTCGACGCATACGATCGGCTTGCAGGAGCAGCTTTTCGAAAAAGACGCGCCGTTTTTGACGTCGATTTTGCCGTTCGAGTTCTCCGTCGCGTTGGTCAAGGGCCGCTCGAACTATCTTTGTCGGCGGCGGTTCGCGTCGGCGGCGAAGTCGGCGGCGGGCGGAACGCTCTTTGAAACGGACGAGCAAAAAGAGTTCGAGCGGTTGAAGAAATGGCTCGAAACGACCGTCGACGGTTCTCTCTCCGATCTGTCGCCGACGCCGAATCCGGAAGTTTGGAACGAAATCTGCTGCGAACAGGGGAACTGCCTCGGACGCAAGTGTCCGTTTTACGAACGTTGCTTTTACGCGAAAGCGCGTCGGCGGCTCGACTCGGCGAAAATTTTGATCGTCAATCACGCGCTTCTTTTCAGCGATTTGGCGATTCGCAACGTCGGCGGTTCGATCTTGCCCCGATACGACGCGGTGATCTTCGACGAAGCGCATACGATGGAGCAGGTC
>JAFSFF010000141.1 GCA_017435375.1 Thermoguttaceae bacterium | reverse complement strand
GGTTGTCGTCGTCGCCGTCATTACCGGCGACAGGTAAGAATATACCCCAAGAAACAAAAACCGCAAGGGGCTTTTTCCAAAATTTTCTTAAAAACTTTCGCAAGAAACCAATAGCGTCTTGTTTGGCAACGTTTAAAAATTTACCGCCCGCTCTTTAAAATTTCCATCCTTTCTAATTTTCTTCACTATTATCCCCCACATTTTCTCCATTCCACCTTTCTTAACATAAATTATCGCGATGTTCTATTCTTTCCCTTTACGCCGGCGCTTGTTTTTTTCCACGGCGCGTTATAATTATAGACGAAATTTTATTAAAAATTTTCTTTAAAAAGGCGCTTTCTACGATGCAAACTGAAATCCTTATCGTCAAAAACCCTTTATTTTACCAGAATCTCGATTCCAACGCGTTTCAAACGCTCATCGCCGACGGGTCTTGGATTCCGCTTGTTTTTGGCGTCGTCGAATCCGTTGTTCAGCGTCATTTTCTTCAACTTTGCGAACTCGACTGGGATTATTTACGAGAAGAGCCCGAAAAGTTAGCCCCCGTTTACACTCCTTATAAGTCGGTATTTTTCAAAGGTTTAGACGCAAATCAAGAACTTTTCGCCCGACAAGTCGCGGACGAAATTGAAGAAGAAATTAAGGCGAACGCCGCGGAAGCGCTCGCCGCCAAAGAGTCGCAAGACGAAGAATGAACGCGACGAACGCCTCTTCCCAAAGCTCGACTAATACAATTTCGCTTTGGTAAACACGTCGTTATTTTGGGCGGGAATTTCAATCGACGGTCGCCGATTCCACGGTTGTTCGCCGCCCAAACCGACGCGACTTCGTTCGCCGTCGACCGCTCCTGCGAAGCGCGGCTCGATCCCTTCGCCTTCGCTTAACGCGTCGGGCAAAGCGGCCAACTTCGTCGGTTCCATTTCCGCAACGTCGCCGAAAATTTCGTTTTCCGCGACGTTCGTCGAGTCGCTCAACGAAGTCGCGGGAATTTCGTCGACCGCTAAAGTTGAAATGGTCGTCGGACGCAACGGCGTTTCTTCGACGCTATTCCGTTCGCTCGCCGCGATGACGTCGACCGACTCTCGGCGAGGCGTTTCCAAATCCAACGTCTCGGAACGTTTGTCGTCGTTCAAAGTTTGCCAGCCGCAATAAATCGCGCCTCCGAGCCCCAACGCCAATCCCAAACGCGAAACCAAACGCTTAACGCGCCGTCCGAAAGAACGTTCGGCGGCCAACGTCGAACCGATCGAATTTGCGGATTTTACCTTTTTCTCCGCTTTTTTCGGTCTTTTTTCCTTTTTCGCCTTCGAAGTCGAGCGCGCGACGTCGTCCCTTTCTCCGCTTAACGTTTGCGTCAACTCTTCCGCTTCCGGCGACCAATCGCAATCCGAATCCGTTGCGATCGCCGCGTTCTTTCGCTCCGCCGAAACGTCGACGGCGCTCTCTTCCCAAGCGATATAATAAAGTCGACGACGACAATTTTTCGGCGCGACGACGCAGTTTAACGCGTCGTTATTCAGAATATCGTAACAACGTCCCGCTTCCGCCAAGATTTCCGGCGAATCCCAACAAGCGCTCTCGTAAGCGCGCGCCACGTCCGACGACGTTTGACCGTCGAGATACTCGGCGACGACGTTGGCGTCCGGAAACGACTCTTCCGCGAAAATTTCCGGCGCCTGCAAAGAATCGTCGTCGACCGCGTCGCGCAAACGCCGAAAAAAACCGGCGCTCCGTTCGTTTGAGCGCAAGCGACGTTCCAATAAAGCTCGACGCGCCGCTCCCTCTTCGTTCGCCTCGATCGCCGCGAATAACGCTTGAAGCGCAAGCCGCATTTTTCCCCCGCCTCTCTCTATTTGATCAAACCAAGCGTCGACGCGTCGGCGCCGCCGTTAAAATTATTCGATTCAATATAATCAAAAAAACGACGCCGACGCAAGAGCGTTTTAGGAGAAATTTTAAAAAACGTTCGTTTTCTACTCCGCCTCCTCCTTTTCTTTCGTCAAATCGGCTAAACGAACGGATAGCCAACGTCGCAACGCGCGCTGATTAGGCTGACTTTGACGAATAATCAAGCAGGACGATTCAACGTCGAGCCAAAGCGCGCCTTTTCCTCTATCCGGCGTCGCTTCGTCAAACGCCGCGTCGTCTTTATTTTCGTCCAAAACGCCGCTCGACGGGTTTTCGTCGATATTTGTTGCCGACGCGTTCGGTTCCCGTTCGCCGTTTTCCGTTTCTTTCGCACTCTCCGCAATTTCTCCATTCGACGCGTTTCCTCTTAACGCCGCGTCCTTTTTTCGCCAACTTTCCGGCGCGACCGTTAATTTTATCTCGTCGACAAGAGCGCGAGCTTCCGCAAGCGTCGGACGTTCGCCGTTTTCGCCGATTAACGAAAAAAATTCGACCGTTTGATAATTTTTCGCGACGTTGTTATCGGTTATAAATATCAAATTTTCGTCCAAAATCAAATACGCGGCGTTCAACGGTTCCAAAATTTCGCATAAAACGGCGTCGAGCGTTCCGTTTTCCAATCGCGCCGCCGTCGTCGAATCGCGCCCGACGCCCGCCTCGATCAACGCCGCGTCGTCCCAAAACACTTGTAATTTTTGCGATTTTTCAAGAATTTCGACCGCGTTTTGCAAAGCGACGGGACTTAAAGGCGCAAACGTCGTTTTTTTCGTCAACTTTTCCCAGCCTAATTTTTCGGGAATAATCCGTTCCGGCGCCGCGTCGCCTCTCGCTTCAAGCCCGCGAATCGCCCGCAAACCTTCGAGAAGAATCCGCGTTTTTTCTCTATTTTGCGCGTTTTGTCCGATGACCAACGTCGTTCCGTCGACCGTTAAGTTAGCGTTTCCGCCGTTTTCGCTCCAAGTTTCCGGCGCGACGGTCGACTTAATCAACGCGACAAGCGCTTCCGTCGTCAAATTATTAGGAAGCTCGAACGTTTCAAGTCGCGTTTCGTCGTTTCCTTGGGCGCGCGCCGTCGTCAAATCCGCGACGTCGAAACGTTCTTCGACAAAAATTTCCGGATCGTAATCGCTCGGTCGAATCAAAATTCGATCTTTTTCCTTACAAACCTCCCAATTCAACAGGTCGGCGACTTTTTCCAAGGCTTCGTCGGCCGTCGTATCGCGCAACGCGAGGTCGAGCGTCGCGCTCGTCGAGGGTCGCGTTAAGACAAACGTTTCAAGATCGGGAACGATCGAAACGCCGGTAAATTCCGACAAAAGCCGAATCGCGGCGACCGGCGAGGTCGGGAATTCGATCGATTTAATCGGAAGCGCGAGCCGAGCGTCGACGTCGATTTCCTTGCGTTCGCGTCGCAACGTCGGAAGCGCGCCTTGCAACGTCGGATTCGTCGTCGACGCGACGCCGCTCCAGTCGACTTCGGCGGGCTCGTCGCCGTTCTCGGCGTCGTCGTTTTGATTAGCGCGTTCAAAATCGGCTTCGTTAAAACCCGTCGAAGCGTCGGAACCGGCCAGTTTTTCCTCCGCCGACAACTCTTCGTCGAGATTTTCGAGCGCGGCGTCCGCTTCGTTTTCCTCGACGTCGACCGCTTCGCCTTCGTCTAAACCCCCTAAATCGCCCAAACCCTCCAAATTGTCGCCGCCCTCGTCGAGCGAAGGCGCGTCTTCGACGACGGCGTCCGTTTCTTCCGACGCGCCTTCCGCGTTCTCCTCTATCGCGACGCCGTCGCTATTTCCGCCAATCTCGCCAATCTCGCCAATCCCCCCAATCTCGCCGGTTTCTTCAGCCTTCGCCTCCGACGCTTCTTCGCCGACGCCGTCCGACGCGACGCTTAAATCTTGCGCGTCTTCGCCAAAATCGCCGACCGTTTCCTTCCCCTCCGTCTCTTCAAACGCCGCGTTTTCGCCGTCTTCCAGCTCCGACGCGTCATTCGGCAAAAATTCCGTTTCCTTCTCGCCGTCGCTCGTCCGTTCTTCGACGGCAAAAGGCGCGAACCCGCCGACGTCGTCTTTCGCTCCGCCCGACGCGACTTCGCGATTCTCGCCGTTTTCCGCCCCGACGTTCGTTTCGGAAGTCGGCTTCGTTCCGCCGTTGAAGCAACGCGTTCCCGCAAACGCCAACGCTCCGACCAACGCTAGCGCGATTCCGCTCGCGACGAGTTTGCCGCCGCCTCGCGACCGTTCGACCGCCGCGTCGTTTTCCGCGTCGCCCGCCGCGTTTCCTTCGCCGCCCTCTTTATTTTGCGCGTTTTCCCAATCAAACGCGTCTTGAGGCGGCGCGTCGGACGAATCGACGTTCGCCAAAGCCTCGTCGTCTTGCGCGACTTCGCCGACTTCGTCGACTTCGCCCAATTCGTTTATCGGAGCGTTTGCGTTATCCAACGCGTTTTCTCTATTTTGCGCAAAACTCGTCGTTTCGACCAACATCATCCCGCCGCACTTCGGGCAAGCGACGATTTGACCGATCAGCTCGGGATCCGTTACCGCGAAAACCGATTCGCACGAAGGGCAACTAATTTGAAAAAGCGATTCGCTCATCGTTTGTTTCGCCTATTTTATCCGATCGTTAAAGTCGTTCGCAACGTCGAGCGCTCAACGCGTCTCAGAACGAAAAAAAAGAGAAAAACGCTCGTAAAACGACCCGTTTTCCGGAAAAAAACGTCCGCGCCGCTCGACAAAACGGCCGCGACGTTTATATTAATATTAATGACGTTATTATTATCGGCAAGACCGCCCGCAAAATGAACGCGTTCCGTCGGCGGAACTCGATTTCTCGCTTTCGCCCCCGTCGTCGTTTCGGCAAGCGACGACGTTTCACAAACGGACGCGTCCTTTAATTCCCCCCATTCCACCCAATTTACGCAAATCAAAATGACTCAACCCGCGCTCAACCTCCAGTGGATCGACGCTCGTCAAAACGACGTTCAAGAAAAAATCGACGCGCTCCGTCAAAAAGTGAGCGTTAAAGGTAATATCGTTCGCGAAGAGGGCAAACGTCGCACGATCGAGATTTTCGGCGCGCCGCTGACGCCCGCCGAAGTCGCCGAAACGATTTGTCGCGACGTCGCCGAAAAAGGCCTCCCGGCGCTCCTCGATTACTCGAAACGAATCGACCGCGCCGACTTGACCGCCGACCAGCTCCGCGTCCCGCAAGAGGAACTCGACGCCGCGCTCGACAAGGTCGAGCCGGAATTTTTGCGCTCCGTCGACCGAATCGCGGAAAATATCGCCGTTTTCCAACGTTCGATTTTGCGCCGCGACGTCCGAATCGAGCGGCCCGGCGGTTGGCTCGGGCAGCGCTACCGACCGCTT
>JAFSFF010000015.1 GCA_017435375.1 Thermoguttaceae bacterium | reverse complement strand
GCCCTTACCTAAAAACGGACTTGAACAGTTGGCGATTATAACTAACATCTATCAAAACGTTTCACTCCAAGCCTCGTTTTATTCCAATGCGAGCGCGTTTGATTTTCGCCAATTCATAGAAAATTTCGATGCCAACGACGTTGAAAGCATTTTCGCGCTGAATCCCAAGATTATTGGCGCCCCCTATACGTCCCCCACCTCTTTTTTATCCCCTGCCCCCAAAAAAGACGGTCAGTTTCAAAACAGTATCACCCTCTCAAGCGAAGATATCGTGAAAGACGAAATTCCCGATTCTATTTCCTTTTATGTTCCTGATGCTCACATCGAAACTTTTTTGCAAGAGGAAACGCAAATATACGCCAAGCTTAAAAATGGATTTACGACGCCTCCGCGTAAGCCGGACTGCGCGAAACGCGAATTTCCTAACTCTACGCTTTTAATCGACGGACAAGTCTTCAATGTTGCCGTTACGTTTATTCGCAAAAAAGATGTTATTAAAACTAAAATTGGCGATTGCCTCGAATTTGAAGACGGCCCTGAATGCTATACTTCTTTTCGCTGTAACGACAATAGGCTCTCCCATTTTATCGAAGACTTAAAACTTTGTTTAGCATTGGCCAATGCCTCGAGCATTATGTTATGTTGCGACAACCAAGTGCAAATTACAATACCTACTACGGTTATCGCTGAACTTCAAGATTTTTTGGCCGACAAAATTGAGCAATATCAAAAAATTCTCAAAAAATTAACGCGATACGCTCAATTGTTTGGAATTTTACGCCTTGACTGCAACGTTGACATTACAACGCTTACGGCGACTGACGAGATTATTTGCAACTTACTGGCTGAAACTCTCATTGAGAAAAATCCAGTTGAACTACCCAAAATAATCAAACCTAAGTCTCAATTTCATTGGTTCCCAATTAGAAACCAATACGTATGTTTATACATACGCCCGGTTCGAGACTCGAAAGGCTACCAAATATACGACGTTTTACAAAACGGCAATTTCACGATCCTTGATTGCAAGAGTCGCGTAAAGATGCTTAATGAAGTTTTAGCAACGCTGTCGGTTGACGCTTTAAAAAACGTGGCAAACTTAAATTTACCCGAACTTTGTTCAATGCTTAAAAGTTTAGTTGAATCCCCAAACTTTGAGGCGATAAACGACTTAATGCTTCGATGTATTGACGCGTTTGATGAATGCGAAAATTCCCAATCTCTGCGCGCCGTAGATTTGCTACAAGCGGCTGAGTCATTAATTGCTTGGCTGTACCAAATTGCTCAAGACCAATCTACGGACAATTACACTTTTACTCGTATCAACCAACTACAAATTTTCAAACGCTATCGCCAATTTTCAAACGATGAAATCGATTATTTAAAAACACTTTTGCGAGAGTCTGCCGATAACCTTGAAATTAAATTCGCAGCAAACGTCTTGCTTGACCAACTCATAAACGCTGAGATTTATTGGGCGGAAATTCAACGTAATAAAAAACTGCGCAAAATATATCAAGAGCTACCGATTACTACGCTTTATCGGCGTAAACAATCCCCCCCAAACTCTTGCCGCCCGTAAAGCAATAGCAGTAAGTATCGTTAACCGCCCTTCTCCCGCCGCGTTTCTCGACGCGGCTTTTTTATTTGAATATTTGGCTACATTTTATTCTTTTTTTAGATTTTAGGGCTACACAAATTTTCAAAATGGTATATAATAAGGGCATAGAAAGGAGGAAACGATAGACAGTCGAGAAATTATCAAGCGACTTAAAAAAGACGGCTGGTTCGAGCTTCCCGGCAACGGGTCGAGCCACCGACAATTCAAACACCCAACCAAACCGGGACGGGTAACCGTCAAGCATCCGTCGAAAGACGTTCCGGTCGGAACCTTGAAAAGGATTGAAGACCAAGCCGGTTTGAAACTTAAATAGAAAGGAGCCCCTCCCGGGAAACCGGAGGGGGATTTATTGCCCGATGCAACGTTTTTATTCGTACTTCGCCGTTTTCGAGTACGGCGAAAAGTCGATCGGCGTTTACTTTCCCGATTTGCCCGGCGCGATCAGCGGCGGCGACACGGTCGACGAGGCCGCCGAATGCGCTCGCGAATGTTTGGCGCTCCACCTTCACGGGATGCTGGAAGACGGCGACCCGATTCCGCCGCCGTCCCCCGCCGAACGTTTGAGCGTCGGCCCGGCGGAGAAGCTCGCCCGCGTCGACGTCGACTTGGCGGAGTTTTATCCGGACGAGTTCGGAGTCGAAGCGAACGACGACGAACCGCCGGTCGAGCCGAAACGTCGCGGACGCGGCGGAGCCCGTCCCGGCGCCGGTCGACCGAAAACGCCGCCGGAGGAACGAGTCGGACGCGCCGCGAATAAGCTCCTCGCGATTCGCTTGACCGAAGCGGAGTTCGACGCGCTCAACCGCATCGCCGCCGCCGACGGCACGACCAAAACCGGCGTTATCCGCGCTTTCATCCGTTCGCGGCAAGCCGACGTCGCCGAATAAGCGCCGCGCGTTCAAGAAACGTTAAACGCCGCCTAAAAAGGCGGCGTTTTTGCAACAACTGGCGTTTTCACTGGCGTATCGACGCAACTCTTTAATTTCCAAGCAAAACCGAACCCCCCTAGGGGGTACTACCGATAGTTTTCAAGGGTTTTAACGATTCGTCGTTAAAGCCCTTTTTTGTTGGGGTTAGCGCGATTTTTAGCGTTCTTCGCTCCCTTGCGTTTGCGCTGAAAATCGATAAGAAACGCTCAAAATCGCTCTCGTTTGCAACCAATTTGCAACCTCCTTTCCGATTCTTCAAAATGGTTGCAGTTCGATAGCTGTTCGTTTTTCTTTTGTTCGCCGAGTTGGAAACGGGCGACTTGGAGTTTCTCGCTCCCTTCCCCGTTTTGTCGCTTCGTTAAAACCTCGGAGCGGACGGCGCGGGAAATTGGGACGAACAGTTCGGCGCTAAAGTCGTCGCCGGCGACGCCGACTCGGTCGGGCGCGCGGCGCGGACGTACTCCTCTTCCAGCGCGTGAAGGTAATGTTCGCGCGCCGTCGACTCGTTGTGTCCGATCCACTCCGCTTCGGCGATCGCGCCGAAGTCGCGGTAAACCTCGTTCGAGCGACTCGACCGCATATTCTGAATCAGTCGCTCCCAACGCGGCAACCCCGACCAAAAAACGACGCGCTCGACCCGCTTCCAAACGGTGTTCGGGTTGCGCCCCTCCGCGATCGCGTAAGGACTCCCGCCCTCCGGAACCAAGTCCCAAAGCGCTTCCAACTCCGCCCGCAACTCCGGGAAAAGCGGAATAATTCGCGTCGGCTTTCCGATATGCGCGGTTTTCGGCGAGCGAACGAGCATTCGTCCGCCCTCCCAATCGACGTCGCGCCACTCTACCCGAAGCGCCTCCTCTTTCCGGAGACCGCCGATTCGGTAAAGCGCGATCAGAGCCCGCGTTTCTTGGTTCGGGCACGCGTCCAACAGCTTCGCGTAATCCGCTCGCGAAACGAACGTCTCGCGACGCTTGTTCTTGAACGAACCGCGCTTTAGCCCCGAAAACGGGTTCCGCTCGATCAGCTCGTTCGCGACGCCCCAAGCGAAGACCCGCGAAACGTCCCGAACGACGCCCGCCCGGGTCGCCTCCGAATAAATCGCGTCGAGTTCGGCGATAAACGCCGACGCGTCCGACTTGCCGAAGTCGGAAACGTCCGTCGCTTTGTCGACTCGCTCGAAGAAGATTTTCATCGAACGCATTTTGTTCCGGAAGGTGATCGGCCGCATCCCTTTTTCTTCGGCGCGAAAATACTCGTCGAAGAGTTCGTCGAGCGAAAGCCGAATTTCCGGCTCGACCAAGCTGCAACGCTTGAACCGCTCCCGAAGGTCGCCGTCGAGCGCCGCCAACCAAGCGAACGTCCGCCGGTCGACGTTCGTTCCCGTTTC
>JAFSFF010000014.1 GCA_017435375.1 Thermoguttaceae bacterium | reverse complement strand
GTCGTCGCCGGGCGTCGACCAAATCCCGGCGGCCCTCGACGCGGCGATTCCCCATATTTGTCGCTTTTTTAACGTCGACGAACGAAAATTTGAAAATTGGAAGATTAACGCGTTTTTGATGGGAAACGTCGATTCTTTTATCGAAATCGGCGTTCTCGACGGGCCGCCTCGTTTCCTTTACGGTTATTCGATTTACGATCGGATTTTAGCGAAAGACCAAGGAATCGAATATTACAACCGATTTCTTTTGCTGCACGAGTTGGTTCACTCCTTTATGCACGAGGTTTTCGGCGACCTGCGACCGCGTTGGTATTCGGAAGGTTCGGCGGAATATTTAGCGCTGCACCTTTGGAAACCGGCGGAAAAATCGATAGAAATCGCCCAATTTCAAACCGCCCCGGACGCGACGCCCGGTTTCGGACGGTTGCAAGAGATTCGCGAAATCGTTCGCGCCGGAAAAGCGCCGACGTTGCGCGAGATTTTGGCGTTCGAGCCGCGCGATTACGTTCGGACGTCGACGTACGCTTGGAGTTGGGCGCTCGTCGCGTTCCTGAACGAGTCGCCGAAATACCGCGACGTCGCCGATTTGCTCCCGTATTGGTCGACTTACTGGGAGCCGAACCGCGTTTTTGCCGATTTGATCGGCGACCGTTGGGGGGAATTGGAGAACGATTGGGCCGATTTTATTGGTCGTATCGACTTTGGATACGACTTCGACGCGACGGCGATCGACGCGACGCCGGGACGAGCGTTTGCGGAAGCGGCGGCGGAGAGCGGAAACGCGGCGGGAAAAACGCCGGGCGAAGCGGTCGTCGTCGAGGCGGCGGCGAATCGCGGTTGGCAAAATTCCGGCGTCGCGCTCGAAGCCGGGACGACGTACCGCTTGGCGACGGCGGGGCGGTTCGCGCTGAACGTCGAGGAAATCGGGAAAAAATTGGAGTTCGAAGCGCCGGGCGCGACGTTCCGATACGTCGAGGGCGCGCCGCTCGGGCGGTTGCAGGCGGTCGTCGTTCCGCTCGAATCGGCGACGTTCGACGAGTTTTACTCGTTAAAATCGGCAAACGCGGAAAGCGGGATAAACGGGACGCCTTCGAACGGCTCGACGAAGACGGTCGGCGGGTTAAAACGGGGAAAATCGGCGAACGAGGCAAAAGCGGCGCCGCGCGGAACGCTCGAACCTTGGGACGCCGCCGTCGGGTTTGAAACGTCGACGACGACGCTGACGCCGGAGCGCGCCGGAACGCTTTTCTTCCGAATCAACGACGCGCCCGGCAACCTCTCAAAGAACGGCGGAAACGTCAAAATTCAAATCAAACGCGCCGCGTCGAGCGGAAAATAGCGGGTTCGCGGCGGTCGGCGTTTAGCGACGACGGCGCGGTTGAGGCGAATTGGAAAAGTTGAGCGAAATTAGGGAAATAAGCGAGATAAGAAAAAAAAGAAAAATTGGGAGGTAACGTCGATGAAAAAGTTCGCGGTGATTATCGCGGCGGCCGGGAAAAGCCGTCGCTTTCAAAAGGGCGGTTCGCCGTTGACGCTGAACGCGCCGAAAAAGCCGTTCGCGCCGCTCAAAGGGCGCGCCGTTTGGCTCCATTCGGCGGAACGGTTCGCGCGGCGTCGCGACGTCGCGCAGTTGATTTTGGTCGTTTCGCCGGAAGATCGCGCCGACGTCGAGCGAAAGTTCGCGGCGGAGCTTTCGCTGTACGGAATCGAGATCGTCGAAGGGGGCGCCGAGCGGTTTTTGTCGGTCGAAAAGGGGTTGAAGGCGGTTAAAGCGTCGGTCGATTACGTCGCGGTTCACGACGCGGCGCGTCCTTGCGTCGGCGACGGCGACGTCGAAAACGTTTTCGCCGAAGCGACGCGAACCGGCGCGGCGATCTTGGCGGCGCCGATCGTCGGCTCGATCAAACGGGCGCGTCCGGCGTCGACCGGCGGAAAATTGGAGACGGAGGTCGTTCGCGAAAAATTGGGACTCGGCGCCGCGAACGGAGAACGGTTGGCGGTCGACGAGTCGACGCCGCGCGAGAACCTTTGGGAAGCGCAAACGCCGCAAGTTTTCGAAAAAACGCTCCTCGAACGCGCGTTTCGCGAACGGAAACCGGACTTTCAACCGACCGACGACGCCGGACTCGTCGAAGCGCTCGGCGCCGAAGTCGCGATCGTTCCGGGCGCGCGGACGAATATCAAAATCACCTCGAACGACGACTTGGCGATCGCCGAAAAATTTCTCGAAATCGTCGCTCGACGCGACGCGAAACCGAAAGGCTTCTTTTGAGCGTTAAGAAGATTAGCGGGCGAATAACAAAGTCGACGCGAAAACGTCGTCGGCGGAAAAATCAAACGGTCGACGCGGGAAACGTCGACCGTTTTTGCGTTAATATGAGAAAAATGGGAGATTGAGGGAAATCGGGGAACCGAACGGCGACGAAACGCTAAGCGCCGCGGCGGTTGCCGTACCACTCGAGTTGCATTCGCGGGCAATATCGATAGCCGCGCGGGCCGGCGTAAGCGGTAATCCACTCCGCTTTTTCCCGCATCGTCGCGACGTCGATCGCCATCGGCATCAAAAGAACGCGATCCGCGCGGACGTCGCCGAGACGTTCGAGGTACTCTTCGATTTCAACGAGGTCTTCCGGTTCGTCGACGACGAATTTCAGCTGATACGGGTATCGGTCGATCAGGCGCCGAACGACTTCCGGGCGATTCCGGTTCGTTTCGTGAAGTCGAACCGCCGAGTCGAGCGCGCCGCGCGGCGTCGAGTTCGAGAGTTTCGGGCTGATCGACATTAGGTGGCAAACGACCGGAAGATCGAGCGTTCCCGCCGTCTCGATCGTGATGGTAAGTTCCCGTTCCGCAAGCGCTTGCGTCAATGGGATTAGCTCCGAGTACATCATTGGTTCGCCGCCGGTCAAAACGACGTGTCGGCAGTTGTATAGGAGAACGCGCCCGACGATCTCTTCGACCGACAAGTCTTCTCCCTCTTCGCGACGCCAAGAAGCGTACGTCGTATCGCAAAACGAACAACGGAGATTGCAGCCGGTCGTTCGCACAAACGCGGAAAGAACGCCGGTCCAAAGGCCTTCGCCTTGTTTCGATTGGAAAATTTCGACGACGCGCATCGGATAAGATTGAATGAAAAACGGGAACGGAAAAGGGTAATAACGGCGAAATTTTCAAATTAGGAAGTTTTTTCTTCGCAACGCCGATTTTGGGCGTTTTTGTACGCCGGATCGTCGGCGTTGTAAAAGCCGCGAAAACGCTCCGCCGGATACTTTTCGGCGTTTTTGCGCATTTTCGCCGCGAACGCCGACGCGAAATCGACGCCGAGTTTGTCGCAAAGGTTGAAGAGGTAACTCGCGACGTCGGCGATCTCTTCCGCGATCGCGTTCAGCGCCTCCGGGTCGTCCTTCGCCGCGAACGATTCCTCCGGCGTCGACCATTGGAAACGCTCCAGCAACTCCGCCGCTTCGATCGCGACCGACGCCGCCAAATTTTTCGGCGTGTGAAAACGGCCCCAATCGCGCTCCT
>JAFSFF010000140.1 GCA_017435375.1 Thermoguttaceae bacterium | reverse complement strand
CGGTCGAGAACTACGACGCGACGCAAGGCAAGGCGACGCTGAGATGGGCCGCGACGATGGAATCGCTTACGGGCTATCGCGTTGAAATCTCGACGGTTCCGTTTGCCTCGTCGAATGCGAGCGGCTCTAGTTCGTCGTGCCAAGTTTACGTCGTCGGCGACGTCTCGTCGTGCGACTTTAAAGTCGCGGCGGGCTCGACGTATTACTGCCGCGTTCGCTCTTACGACGACACGGGTTCGTCGACGTGGTCGGAAACGACGTTCAAAGCGGACGCGACGCCCGCGTCTCCGACCGGTTTGAATTTTACTCGTTATAACAGCGATACTTCCGGGACTTACGTTCGTTTGCGTTGGACGGACGCTTCGAATAACGAGACGGGATTCCGAGTCGAGTACAAGGCGTCGAACTCGAGTTCTTGGACGCTCGCCGAAACGACGAAGGCAAACGCGACGGGCGTCTTGGTTTACGGCGTCGAACCAGGCGTGAAGTATCAATGGCGCGTTCGTTCCGAAAGAGGCGATTTGGCGTCCGCTTGGACGGAGGGTTCTTTCTACGCGCTGTCGTCCCCGAAGTCCCTTTCCGTCAAGAACTACGACGCGACGCAAGGTAAAGCGACGCTGACATGGGCCGCGACGATGGAACCGTTGACGGGTTATCGCGTTGAAATCTCGACGGTTCCGTTTACTTCGTCGAACGCTAGCGGCTCTAGCTCGAAATGCCAAGTTTACGTCGTCGGCGACGTTTCTTCGTGCGACTTTAAAGTCGCGGCGGGAACGACGTATTATTGCCGCGTTCGCTCTTATGGCGACACGGGTTCGTCGGTTTGGTCGGAAACGACGTTCAAAGCTAAAAACGTTGTTTCGAACGCGTTTGCGGATCTTTTCGCCGACGATGACGCGGAGGACGACTTCTGGTTCGAACTCGACAAGGTTCTCGGCGTCCGCCGTTGAATCGTTGATTTTAGGGAAGTTAGCGTCGTCGCTTTCGTTTTGCGCGGGGCGGCGTTTGCGAAACGTTCCGATTTAAAAGTTTAGCAATGGCAACGCGCCGTCGAGACGAAACTTGGCGGCGCGTTTTGCTTTCTTGCGTTGAGCGGCGCGTTTTTAAAGTTGATAGTATTGGTAGATAATTGTTGGGTTTTGATTATTTGACACAGTTTTTTGTTTTTGGTCTTGACAAGTTGAAAAGACGGATAAAATGTATAAATGACGCTTTGCGTTAATTGCCGAAATTTTAAATTTTTACGCAATTTTTCTATTTTAAGTTTCTTAGATACATAAAGGTCGGTTAGCAGGGAAAGCGACGGCTTTTAAGAAATCGCGCGGGAGCGGACACGTGCGGACGAAAGTCTGAACCGACCGCGTTTCGTTTATGTCGTACGTTGAGGAGCGAAATTTATGTTTACTCGTTTTTTTAGAAGTAAAAAGTCGAACGCTAAATCGCAAACGCCGAAATCGCGTCAACTGCGAATGGAGGCGCTGGAAGGTCGCGAACTCTTAAGCGTTACGCCGACCGAGTACGCGGAGATTCGCGAGCTTTACTCGGCGTTCGAGCTGTCCGAAAATATGGCGGAAGTTAACGTAATCGATTTGGCCGCCGCGACGACGAGCAAGGAGGTTCAAGCCGCTCTTGACGCCGCGAAAGCGACGCCGCGCGACGATTTGATCGTTCTGCGAACGACGGCGGGAGCGTCGAGCGTTTTCTTTGAACGAACGATTACCGTCGATTTTGACGAAAGCGTTTCCGGAAAATTGACGATCGTTTCCTACGGCGACGCGTTGGCGCAAGTTTCGTCGGCGGAAAACGCGGTCTTTTCGGTGGAATCGGGCGACGTTCGACTTGGCGGTTTCGCGTTCGTCGGTAAGGAAAACGACGCGACCGCCGCCCGCGATCTGACTCCGTGCGCCGACGGCGCGACGTTGACGGTCGAACGTTCGATTTACCTTAAACAAAGCGGCGGCGACGCTTTTGAAGGCTCCAACGGACAAGGGCAAGGGCCAAACGACAACGCGACGAGCGGAACCGACGACGGGGCGAGCGGAACCGGAAGCGCGGCGTTCGACGACGCTCGTTTCACGGCCGATTTCCAAGTCGACGGTTCGACGTGGGGATACGTCGCCGGATTGACGCTCTCCGAAGCCGTCGAGTTGACGACCGCGACCTATTATTATCAAACCGATCAATTTTTCGACGTCGATAAAACGCGGGACAACGTGGACGACGACGAACTTTGCTGGGCGGCGACCGCGTCGAATATGTTGAAATACGTCGGTTTCGACGCCGGAATGACCGTCGACGAAATCTTCCAGGAATTTCAATATTGTTTTCCCGACGTCGCCGGGTGGGTCGATCACGGAATCACGTGGTTCTTGACGGGGGAATTTGCGCCGAGTTCTTGGGAAAACGGCGTGCAAATTGAAAATCCGGGAGGCGCGCATTATCCGAACGTAACGGTTTCCGACTATTTAGGCTCCTATAAAGTCGACTCGCGGAACGCGAACGACGCGGCGGGCGCGATGCGCGTCGGAACGAACGCGTTGCGTTTTGGCGGCGCCGTCGGGTTGAGTATCGGATGGTATGCGCCCTCCGACGCCGCGTATAGCCAACGCAACGGCGGGCACGCCGCGACGTTGTGGGGGTATTACTACGACGCGACGAAAAGCGAGAACGATCCCGAGTATTACACGGACTTGATTATCTCGTGTTCGGACGATTATACCGGAGACGATCGGCGTTATGCGACGCCGTTGGATTTTGACGCGGCGCAAAACCTTTACGTAATGAAGGATTACAATGCGGACGGCGTCGAAAACTCTTCCTACGGTTTGCTGGAAACGATTTTTGTGTTGGCTCCGGACGATTCGGGCGACCTGCTTATACCGGACTTAACCGCGCGATGGAAACCGGAAGGCTGGGGCGACGTGTTGACGCTTTCGTCGACGCGCGGCAATACGTCGGATAACGCGACGAATTTTGAGGTGGGCGACTCCGTTTATTTTTCGGCCGCAGTTTCCAACGTCGGCGCCGGAGCGTCGGACGCCTTTGAGATAAAGTTCGAGTTGACGAACGCGGCGGGCGAAACGGTCGACGAGGCGGATTACTGGACGTTTAACGACGGTTTAGGCGCGAATCGTTACTCTTGGTACTACGGCAATTCCAATTGGGCCTACTCCGGGCTTGTCGCCGGCGAATATACGTTGACGATGACGATCGACCATCGGGGCGCGGTCGCCGAGATAAACGAGACGAATAACGTTTACGCGAAAACGTTTACGGTGTCGGGCGAAACGCCGTCGCTGGTCGTTACGACGAACGCCGACGCGACGAACGCTAACGACAGCGAAATCAGCCTGCGCGAAGCGATCGCCTACGCGAACGCGTATCCGGAATTGGGCGGAACGATTACGTTCGACCCGAGCTTGAAGGGCCAAACGATCGCGTTGAATGGAACGGAAATCGCGCTTTCAAAGTCCGTTACGATCGACGCGTCGGCTCTTTACGACGCGAAAAACGACGCTCCCGGCCTGACGCTCGACGCCGGCGGGCTTTCTCGCGTCTTTTACATAACCGGCGGAACGGCGGAAAATCCGGTCGAGTTAATCGGTTTGAAAATCGCCAACGGTTCGGCGCCTCACGGGGGCGGCGTTATGGTCTACGCGAACTCCGCGTTGTCGGCGAGCGACTGCGTGTTCGTCGACAATAAAACGACGAACACGGGCGGCGGCGGACTTTGCGTCGACGGCTGGGCCGACCTTGAAAACTGCGTCTTTAGCGGCAATTCCGCGGCGACCGACGGCGGCGGATTTTACGTCGCGGCGAACGCTTCGTTGACGGCGACCGAAGTAACGATTTCCGGCAACTCGGCGAAGTACGGCGGCGGTTTGATCGTCGTCGGAACGGCGACGCTTAGCGATTCGACAATTTCCGACAATGTTGCGACGAATCGCGGCGGCGGCGCGCGTATTAATCCAACGGGGACGGCGACGTTTATCGATTCGACGATTTCCAGTAACTCGGCGAATTATGGCGGCGGGATTAGCTCCTCGGGAACGCTAACGACGATCGAAACGACGTTTATCGAGAACTCGGCGACGAGTTCTGGAGGCGGGGTGTATACGGACGGAACGACGACGCTTACGGATACGACGGCGTCCGGCAATACGGCGACTTACGGCGGCGGCGTTTACGTTAGTGGAACGCTGACTGCGACGGGGACGACCGTCGGTAATAATGAAGCGAGCCACGGCGGCGGCGTTTACGTCAACGACGCCGCGACGGCGACGTTTACCGATTGCGTGATCGGCGGCAACGCGGCGTCGGCTTCCGGCGGCGCGGCGTATATCGACAACGACGCTTTGGCGACGTTTACGAACTGCGAAATTATCGATAATACGGCGTCTTACGGCGGCGCGGCGTATGTCGACGCCTCCCAAGCGAAGTTTGCCTATTGTACGATTAGCGACAACTCGGCGACGAACAACGGCGGCGGGATTTACAACGGCGGAACGTTAACGGTTCTTGGAACGACGATTTCCGGCAACTCGGCGACGTGGGGCGGCGGTTTGCAGACTTGGGGAACGATGCGACTTGCGAACTCGGCGATCGTCGGCAACTCGGCGACGTCGGGCGGCGGCGGGATGTATCTTGCCGGGACAACGACGATTACGAACGCGACGATCGCCGGAAATAACGCCGGTTGGGGCGGAGGTTTTCAAATCCATCCCGACGTTTCGGCGACGTTGTACAACTCGATCGTCGAGCTAAATACGGCGTCGAGCAACGCTCAAATTGCTAAAAACGGAACGCTGACCGCGTACAACACGCTCTCGAGTTATACGGACTGGGATTCCGGGAGTTCGAATTATACGTATAATTCGGCGAATCCGCTCTTTGCGGACGCGGCGAACGACGATTACCGTCTTGCCGAAAACTCGCAAGCCCTTGATAAGGGAAACGACGCGTACGCCGTCGACGCCGACGGAAACGCGCTCCAAACCGACTTGGCCGGAAAAGCGCGCTTCGTCGGAACGGTCGACCTCGGCGCTTACGAACTGCAACCGCTCGCGACCGTTCTCGCGACGCCGACCTTGAGCGTTCGCAAAACGACCGCTTCGTCCGTCGAATTGGCGATCGGAAGCGTCGAAAACGCGACGTCGTACACGCTCGAATACTCGACCGACGCTAACTTTGCGCCGGAAACGACGACGACCTTAAACTTTGCGACCGCCGGAACGAAAACGCTCGTCGATTTGAGCGCCGACGTGACCTATTACGTCCGCGTTCGAGCGAACGGCGACGGCGGGGCTTATGTCGATTCCGCTTGGACGACCCCGATTTTAGCGACGACCTTCCAAAGCAAACCGAACTTAACGTCTTGTTCTCCCGGGCCGTGGGGCTGGAACGTTGCTTTGGCTTTCTCGACCTCGTTGGAATGGGACTATGAAACGCGTTTCGACGAGAAATTTAGCGTCGGCGACGTAATCTACTTTATGCCGGCGATTGTGAACGTCGGTTCGGCGAAGGCGGAAACTTTCGAAGCCGTGTTCGAGTTGAAAAACGAATCCGGAAACGTTCTTAAAACATATTCGACGACTTACTCCGACGGGCTTACCGCGAGCACATGGGAGTGGCGTTGGACTTCCATTTGGAACTTTAGGGATTTAGCCGCCGGCGTTTACACGTTGACGGCGACGATCGACGCGGAAAACGCCGTCGACGAAACGGACGAAACGGACAACGTTTACGTTGGAACGTTTACGGTCGTCGACCAAACGAAGGAAGCGCCGTCGACGGTTGTTACGACGAACGCCGACGTCGTCGACGCGTTCGACGGAGAAATCTCGCTTCGCGAAGCGATCGCTTACGCTCAAAAGAACGAGTCGCTCGGCTCGACGATTACGTTTGACGCGTCGTTAAAGGGCGAAACGATTAAACTTGACGGCGCGGCGTTCCGCGTTGCTAAAGACGGAATTACGATCGACGCGTCGGCTCTCTACGACGCTGAAAACGACGTTCCGGGCTTGACGATAGACGCGGGCGGAGAGACGCGCGCCTTCTATTTAAACGGAGGAACGGAAGCTAACCCGATAACCTTAAATGGATTAACGATAACGGGCGGTTTGACGGCCTACGGCGCCGGCGTCTTTGTCTAACGGGACGCCGCGCTGTTGGCGAAAAACTGCGTTTTTGCCGATAATAACACGACCGGCTCGGGCGGGGGCGCTCTTTGCGTCGACGGTTGGGCGTCCCTCGAAGACTGCGTCTTTACCGGCAACTCGGCGGCGTCTGACGGCGGCGCGATTTACGTCGCGACGTCCGCGTCGTTGACGGCGACCGGACTCGATATTTCGAACAACTCCGCGCTTTGCGGCGGCGGCCTTTACCTTGCGCCCGACGCGACGCTGACCTTGGCGGACTCGACGGTCGCCGACAACGTCGCGACGGTTTACGGAGGGGGCGGGCTCCAACTAATTGGGGAAGCGACGATCTCGAACTCGACGATTACTCGCAACAGTTCGCCCACTTACGGCGGCGGCGTTAACGTCGACGGCGTCGCGACGATCGTAAACTCCGAAATTACGGCGAATACGGCGCAGTACGGCGGCGGGATTCACACCGACGGAACGAACGGCGTTTTGACGCTGACCGGCTCGACGGTCTCGAACAACGTCGCGACGTCGCACGGCGGCGGTCTTTGCGGCGACGGGCGCGGAACGGTTGAAAACGTCGTATTTTCCGGCAACACGGCGATTTCCGGCGGCGCGATTCACATTGGCAATTCCGGCTCCTTAACGATCGTCGACTCCGAAATTATCGACAATACCGCGTCGAACGAAGGCGGCGGGATTTCCGTTTCGGGCGACGCGACGCTGACGTTGACCGGTTCGCTCGTCGACTCGAACGAAATAACCGCCGGAACGAACGACGTTTACGGCGGCGGAATTTGCGCGTATGGGACGTTGACCGTTGAAAATTCGGATATTACGAACAACGTCGCTAGCGGCGTCAACGACGCTCTCGGCGGCGGGATTTACGCGGCGAAAACGCTGACTATTCTTAACGCGAACGTTTTGAACAACTTGGCGACCGGCCAATTCACCGTTCGCGGCGGCGGCGTCGACGCGCGCGGAACGTTCGTCGCGACCGATTCGACGTTCGACGGCAACGTCGCGACGCACACGACCGAAGATTACGTGGCGAACGGCGGCGGAATTCACTTCTACAACCCCGAAGGAACCGCGACGTTGACGAACTGCGTTGTTTTGAATAACTACGCGACGAACGACGGCGGCGGCGTTCAGATCGACGCCGGAACTTTGATCGCGACCGACGTAACAATTTCCGGGAATACGGCGACAAGCGGCGGCGGTTTGTATGTTTACACAAATGTTTCGGCGACGCTTACGAACGCGACTATTGCCAATAATACGGCGGCTTACGGCGCCGGCGTCGATCTTTCCGGCGCGACGACGTTAACGAACGTCGCGATTACCGGCAACACGGCGACCGTTTACGGCGGCGGCGCGTACGTCGACTATGGAACGGCGACCTTTACGAACTGCGAAATTATCGGTAACAACGCGATTTCCGGCGGCGGAATTTTAGGTTCTACCGATATGAATATGACGTTGACGATCGAGGATTCGACGATCGCCGACAATACGGCGTCCGAGACGGGCGGCGGTTTGCAAATTAACTGTCAAACGACGATCGTGGGCTCGAAAATTACTGGCAATACGGCGGCGACTTGGGGCGGCGGCGTCAACGCCGACTACGACGCGACGATCGTAAATTGCGAAATTATCGGTAATTCGGCGGACTCGGGCGGCGGCGTTCATGCCGATCCGCGCTGCGCGCTGACGCTTTCCGACTCGACGATCGCCGAGAACTCGGCGGCATATGGCGGAGGTTTGCGCGTCGACGGGCTCGGAACGATCGAAAATTGCGTAATCGTCGACAACGAAGCGACCGTTTCCGGCGGCGGCGCGTACGTCGACGGAACGACGACGTTTGCGAATTTGACGGTTTCCGGCAACTCTTCGCTTTGGGGCGGCGCGCTTCAAGGCTCTTGGAGCGGTTCGGTAACGTTGACCGACTCGACTTTTAGCGACAACGTCGCGACCGGCGGCGGGGGCGGCGTCAACATCGACGGCGCGTCGACGATTAAAAACGTTGTTTTCGAGGGGAACGAGGCGCCTTTTGGCGGCGCGTTGCGTTATAGTAGCGATAGCGCGCAAACGATTGCCGATTGCGTCTTTATCGGCAACGAAGCGTTTGAATACGGCGGCGCGATTTACTATGAGCGAGCGCAACTTTACGCTTCGAGCTTGTTAATCGCCGATAATGCGGCGCAATATGGCGGCGGTCTTTACGGCGAATCCGGAACGGCCGTCTTTACGAACGTTACGGTCGCCGACAATACCGCGACGCGTTTGGGCGGCGGGATTTACTCTTACGCCGCGACGACGACGCTGCGAAACTCGATTATTTTGACGAACGTTTCGGAAGAAAACGCGGACGCTTCCGACGCGAGCATGCCGTCCGGTCAAGCGACGATTGACGCCGAAAACGTTCTTTCGAGCTTTGCCTCTTGGACGAACGCAAGCGCCGACGGCGTCGTGAATTACGTTTACGACGAAACGCTTCCGCTCTTTAAGGACGCGGCGAACGGCGATTATACGCTCGCGGCGGGTTCGCAAGCGCTCGAAATGGGGAACGACGCGTACTCCGTCGACGCCGAAGGAAACGCGCTCCAAACCGACCTAGCCGGAAATCCGCGTTTCCACGGAACGGTCGACCTCGGCGCTTACGAACGTCAAAGCGTCGAGCTGAAAACGCCGTCTTTAAGCGTTTTGGCGACCGGTTCCTCGTCGATTACGGCGACGATCGCCGGCGTTTCCAACGCGTTGAGCTACGCGCTGCAATATTCGACGTCGTCGAGCTTTACGGAGTCGACGACGGTAACGAAAACGTATGCGAGCGCCGGAACGTATACGCTTAGCGGTTTGAGCGCGAACACGACGTACTATGTTCGCGTTATGGCCGAAGGCAAAGGGATTTACGTAGATTCCTTATGGTCGAATGTGAAATCCGCGACGACGTTTGAGGTTGTTCCGTCGGCGCCTACCGGTTTGAATTTTACTCGTTATAACAGCGACGTTTCCGGGACTTACGTTCGTTTGCGTTGGACGGACGCTTCGAATAACGAGACGGGTTTCCGGGTCGAGTGCAAGAAGTCGGGCGAGGAGGCCTGGACGCTCGTCGAAACGACGAAGGCGAACGCTACGGGCGTCTTGGTTTACGGCGTCGAACCCGGTGTTGACTACGAGT